>VGYV01000216.1 GCA_016872855.1 Planctomycetota bacterium | reverse complement strand
GAGAGCGTTCTTCGCTCCCTGTCTTGAGGCTCGTAGCTCGCGGCTCGCAGCCTCCCGGAGGTCCCGTTGCCCCACATCGTGACCGTTTTCGGCGCCAGCGGCGCCCGGCCCGGCAGCCCCGAATACGACGAAGCCCTCCGCCTCGGCCGCCTCCTCGCCGAGGCGGGCTTCACCGTCTGCAACGGCGGCTACGGCGGCACGATGGAGGCCACCGCCCGCGGCGCGAAGCAGGCCGGCGGCGCCACCATCGGCATCACCAACGCCCTCTTCGACCCCCGAGCGGCCAACCGCTACATCGCCGACGAGCGGAAGGCCCCCGACTTCTTCGAGCGCCTCCGCCGCCTCATCTCCCTCGGCGACGCCTACGTCTGCCTCCGCGGCAGCGTGGGCACCCTCACCGAGTTCTCGCTCACCTGGACGCTTCTCCAGACGGGCGCCATCCCCCGCAAGCCCTTCCTCTGCATCGGCCCCGCCTGGCGCGAAGTCCTCGACGCCTACTGCGCCCACCTCCCTTTCCGCGCGAAAGACCTCGCGCTCATCACCCACGTGGACACGGTGGACGTCGCGGTAGACGTTCTCCGCCGCAGCCTCGACTGAATGGAGGAGCATGACTCCCGGTATTGGCGCCGGCCCGATCCTGCGTCTTCTCGTGCTCGTCGTCGTCCTCGTCGTCGTCGTCGAATCGCTGGGCTTTTCGCCCCTCTGGCTTCGACAACGAGGACGACGACGACAACGACGACGATTCGGACCCGCGACGGTTGCCAAAACTAGGAGCCATGCTCTGCCACGGCTTGCGGCTTGACAGACCGCGCGGAAGGGGATAGCCTAATGCGTTTGACGACCCTTCGCTGGCTGTGAGAACAACGAGCCTATGCAAGCCATGATGCTGGAGAAATGCGGGCCGGCCGAGAGCGAGCCGCTGCGCCTGGCCGACGTGCCCCTCCCCGAGCCCGGGCCCCGCGAAATCCTCGTCCGCGTCCTTGCCTGCGGAGTGTGCCACACAGACCTCCACACGGTCGAGGGCGACCTGGGGAACGACTGCGTGCCCATCATCCCCGGGCATGAGATCATTGGCGTGGTCGAGGGGGCAGGGGAGGGGAGCCAACGCTTCCGCATCGGCCAGCGGGTCGGCCTTGCTTGGCTCCACAGGACGTGTGGCAGGTGCCGCTTCTGCCGGCGTGGCCAGGAGAACCTGTGCGACTCTGCCCGCTTCACTGGCCTGCACGCCCACGGCGGCTACGCGGAGTACACAAAGGCCCCCGAGGATTTCGCCTACGAGGTGCCCGAGGAGGCCGAGGCGGAGAAGGCGGCGCCGCTGATGTGCGGGGGCATCGTGGGCTATCGCGCCCTCGAGCTGAGCGACATCCGCCGCGGCGGTCGCCTCGGCCTCTACGGCTTCGGGGCATCCGCCCACATCGCCATCCAGGTCGCTCGCCACTGGGGCTGCGAGGTCTATGTCTTCACCCGCGGCGAGGAGCACAAGCTCCACGCCCGCGACCTGGGCGCGCACTGGGTGGGCGATGCGAAGGACTCTCCCCCCGAGAGGCTCGACGCAGCCGTCATCTTCGCCCCCGCGGGCTGGACCGTGCCCCTGGCACTCCGCGCCCTCGACCGCGGCGGCACCCTCGCCCTCGCCGGCATCACGATGACCAGCATACCCGAGCTGGACTACGAGCGCGACCTCTACTACGAGCGAACCGTCCGCAGCGTCACGGCCAGCACGCGGCGGGACGGCGAGGCCCTCCTTCGTCTGGCCGCCGAAATCCCCATCCGCACCGACACGACGGCGTATCCCCTGGGCGAGGCGAACCGAGTGCTCTGCGCCCTCAAGCGCCGCGCGGTCCGCGGCGCCGCCGTTCTGCTCCCGTAGTCGAGTCTGGCGCCTGATTCTGGGGTCGCGAATCGTCGTCGTTGTCGTCGTCGTCCTCGTCGTCGAATTGTCTGGTCCGCGAGACAACCGCCGGGCTCGACGACGACGACGAGGACGACGACGAGCACGAGAAGGCGGGGAGCGGGGCGGTCCCCAGCAACCCGGGCCAGACCCCCATAGCCTTTGCGTTTGACATCGGGGCGTAGGACTGCTATAATCCGTGGAAACTGGGGGATTAGCTCAGTTGGGAGAGCGACAGGCTGGCAGTCTGTAGGTCAGGGGTTCGAATCCCCTATCCTCCACCAACTCGAAAGGCCGATTCTCCGCAGCAGAAGCGTGAGATTCGGCCTTTTGCCTTTTCGGTGATCCATCGTCGCCGGACGGTCCAGAGGCCATTTTTTTGCCAGTTCTTGCCCCAGATTGACACGAGTGGACTGGAGTTGGTGCAAGGTTTGGTGCAAGATTTCCGGGCACCGGCGCGGGCAGTAGCCTGGGCAGACTCACACATCTGTCAGCGCCCTGTGTGGCAGCGAGAGCCCCCCTCTCCAAACCACACGTAATCGTCCTCCGAGGTCAGGTCCCGACACGGCGGTCCCGCCACGGTCACGAGCAGGGTAGCCCCACTTCAGTCGGGTCGTCGGAAGCCGTCCCGTACCACGTGACCTTGTGGGATTCTCCATCGAGCGTTCCGGGCACGAGGCGTACCATGGCTCCGGCAGGGACGCCGCCGCTGGAACCATTGGCATCGTCCTGGCTTGACAGTAGATGCTCCGCTGTGGTATATGTGTGCTAACTGTTAGGATACACCCTCGGTTGGAGCTGTCCCGTGGCGAAAAAGCGCAAGTCCACCACCGCCAGCCAGGTCGCTCGCGCTCTGCGCGTGAGCAGGACCACGGTCTCGCTTGTCCTCAGCGGCAGGGCCGGCCACTATCGGATCGGCGAAGCCACTCAGGCCCGCATCCAGGCAAAGGCGCGCGAGCTCGGCTATCACCCGAGGCGGAGCCAGCGGCGCCGCAAGACGCTTCTCGTGTGTCTGTCGAATGACTTGTGCAGCGTGGATAGGCCGGGGTTCGTGAATGAGATTCTGACTCCCCTGATCGCCGAGCTGGCCGACCGCGGCTGGCGCACGACCCTGGCACCCTATGCCAACGACAATCCCCTCGGCGTCAGCCGCGCACAGCTCGGTGACGCGACCGCGGTCGTTCTCCCGGCCGATGTGGAGACGGAGCGGCTCGTCGAGGCGCTGGCTCGCGAGGCGCTGAAGGCGGGGATCGTGCCGGTAACCCTGGGGAATACGTATCCTGGTCTTCCTGCACTCATGGTTGATGGCGACCAGTACCAGGGGGGCCGGGTCGTCGCGGAGCACCTTCTGGGGCTCGGGCACCGCGATGTCGCCGTTGTGCTGGGCGACCGCGCGAGTGAGCACTCGATCAAGCGGTGCCGTGGCTTTTCAGACTTCTACGCGGAGCGGGGCCACCCGCTGCCCGAGGCCGCCATCTGGGGCGAGGGGGGCTTCTGGGTCGTGCGCGCGCATCGGCTCACACTGGAGAGAGTGACCGCCGGCGCGCGGCCGTCGGCAATCTTCTACCTCTCCGACGCCATGGCGGTCGGCGGTGTCTACGCCCTGCGCGAGGCCGGCCTGAGGGTGCCTGGGGACGTGTCCGTTGCCGGCTTTGACGACTCCACTGGTGCTCGTGAGCTGGAGCCCGCGCTGACCACGGTGAGGGTCGAAACCGGGGACGCTGGCATTCGCCTGGCGCAATCTCTGGTCCAGGTCGTCAAGCGTGGCCGCCCCGAGGCGCTGCACATTCGCTGCCCCGTGCGCCTCATCGTCCGTGACTCCACCCGGCATGTCTTGGAGCCAGGCTCAACAGGCTCGTGAAGAGGAGAACCTGCGATGTGTGCTCGAGGCCGGCCGCTGATCGCGCTCGCCACCGCAGCCGTCGTCTGGGCAATGTCTCCGCGGTGCGCTTGGCCGGCCGCCCCGGAGCTTGTTCCCCCGGCCAGAGGGCCGGCTCCAGGCCCGGCACGGACTCCCGCGCAATGGCTGGCAGCCATCGAAGCCGGCGAGGAAACCCTGGGCACCGAGAAATGCGCCTTGGACCCGGAGCTCGCCCTGGGCGCCGCGCTGGCTACCGTCTGCTATTACCGTGACGACAAGAGCTGGGGTGCTCCCCTGACGCCAGCGCAGAAGGCGGCGGTCGAGAAGTTCCACGAGTTCATGCGGACGAAGGGCAATGCCCTCTGGGACAGCCTCTGTTCCGGGAACCCCTTGCCGCCGGAAGAGCAGATGTACTTCTACCTGCTCCACGCGGAGTGCTTCAAGTGGTACGATCCCTATGCTCCGAAGGAGAAGCTGTCGAGATTGACGCCGCGCGAGAGAGAGCGGCGGGCCTACAGCGAGAAGGTCATGCGCAGGGGCGATGACCTGATGCGCAAGGGCTATCTGGGCGGCAGCTACACTCCGGCCGAGATTCGGGACTTGCGCCTCTACGCGGTCTGGACGCAGACGCAGTGCGTGCCCGACCAGATGCTGCCCTACACGTTGGGCCTGACGCGCAAAGAGCGGCCACAATGGGGCGAGGAGGCGCCCGATTTCTGCCTGCCGCGCATGGAGATGGCCCTGCGCAGCCCCCGCTACTCCGACCTGAATCCGACCGATCCCGTGATTATCCTGAGGCCGGGGATTCTGACCGAATACCTGCTGGCTCTCCAGGGGTATGAGGCCAAGAAGAACGCGGCAGGGGAGATGGTCTGTGTCGCCAAGCCGTACGAGACGCCCGTGAAGGACCGGCAGAACTTTGTTCGTCTCTCGGACTTCCGCGGGCGCAGACCCGTTGTGCTGCTCTTCTCCGATCCGGTGGACATTTGGTGCTGGTGGGGTAAGATTGCCCCGGCTTTCAACGCCGTGGCCGAGATGTATCGCGGCAAAGCCGAGTTCTACGTCGTCCACATCACCTGCCACGACATCTGGATGCCCTCGCGCGATTACTTTGGCCCCGGCCCACATGGCCGCACCAACGCGCTGCACCCGCTGTCGCTCGAGCACCGCGCCCGCCACGAAAAGTCGCACTACATGAGCTATCCGAACCACACGGTGGACTACCTGATGGACGACATGGGCCACCGCACGCGCAACGCCTATGCCAACAGCGGGGGCAACGCGATGATCGTCCTGGTGGATGTGGACGGCAAGGTCGCTTACAACGATAAGCAGGACAGTCCGGAGAATTGGGTCCCTTCAGAGATCATGGGCCGAGGCCTGGTGAAGGTGCGTCCGTGGCAGGTGCCATTGATGAACTGGCAGATGCTCCGGGCCACGACGCTCCAGCGCGAGCTTCATGCCGTCCTGGCCAATGGCGGCAAGGCTGTCCCGTCTGGCAAACGGCCTCCCGTCCTGGGCGAACTCCAATTCACTCTGGAGGGGGCCAAGATCATCGAGGTCAACCCTGCTGCTCAGACCGTCACCCTCAGAGGCAAGAGCTGGAACGCCCCGGAGCCCCTCACCCTGACCTTGAGTGTGACCGGCACGACTCGGCTTGTGCGGCGTGCCAACGGCAAGCCGGTTGCCGCTCGACTGGGCGACTTCCGGGTCGGCGAGACCATCAACGCGGGCTACTTCCCGGACAAAGACACCCAGGGCGGCCGCGCGCGCTGGCTGGGCGAAGGCGGTCTCCAAGCTTCGGCCGACCCCATCTGGGCTTACGGCCGCATCGAGAAACTGGACCGATCGTCCTCCGTCATCACAGTACGCGTCCAACCGCCCGAGACCGGCCGGATGAGGGGTTACAACTTCTGGAAGGAAGCTGAAGGCAAGGCGACGCTGGCAGCCGAAGCGGCCGTCTATATGCCCATCGTCTCCAAATGGGTCGAAGCCGGGAAGGCCGGGCTGCCCTATCGCTTCCGCATGGATGACGCCACCGAGGTCTTCGTGAACGGCCAGCCCGCCACTTGTGCAGAACTAGAGGAGAACGACACCGTCGCCGTGCAGTACAGCACGCGCTACCAAGGGCTGGAGACAATCTGGCCGGACCTGGCTCTGGTCACGCGGTGACAGCCCCACGGGGGCGTCACATGGGGACGCGTGATTGCCGCCGACGCTCACGGCGGGTATGCATGGGGCCAGGTCAAGACGTTGAGGATCCAAAGTGGAATGAAGGAGCCAATGAGATGGCATCGCAGCGGACATGCGACACCGCCGGCACGATTCGCAACATCCTCTTGAAAGCAGCGCTTGTGGCCGCCGGCCTGATGCCGGCCGTGGCCTTCGGCGTTGCGATTGAGGCCCGGCCCGCTCCAAAGGCTGGCCCCGTTCTGCTCGTCGAGGAGGGGCGAGCCCGCAGCGCCATCCTGGCCGGCGAGAACAACAGCCCCTCGGAGCGGTTCGCAGCGGAGGAACTCCAGAAGTTCCTCGAAGAGATGAGCGGAGCGAAGCTTCCCATCGTGGCCCTGGGCAAAACGCAAGCCGAGGGCCAGACTGCGGCCTCGATCGTCGTCGGAAAGACGACGGCGGAGGCTCGGCACAAGGGTCTGGAACTCGACAAGCTCGGCACCGAGGGCTTCGTCATCAAGACCATCGGCGGCGACCTCGTGCTGGCCGGCAGGGCCTCTCAGCCACCCAGAAGGCGGGTGCATGGACATGATCAGGTACGAAACGAGCTTGTCAGGCGTTGACTGGAAGCAAGCCGCGGAGGTGTTCCAACGGGCGCCCCTCGGCACACGCGAGCCGGGCAAGCTCGCACGCGCCTTCGCGAACAGCTACGCGTGCGTCGTGGCGTGGGACGATGACCGGCTGATCGGGCTTGCCAGAGCATTGTGCGACGGGGAGTACCAAGCGGCGATCTACGATGTCGTGCTCTTGCCGGAGTACCAGGGGAAGGGTATCGGGAAGAAGATGATGGAGGGGCTTTGCGAGCAGCTTCCTGTTCAGAATATCATACTCTACGCCGTACCGGGCCGCGAGAGCTTTTACAGGAAGTGCGGCTTCCGGCCGATGCTCACTGCGATGGCTGTTCTCAGCCCAGGCATGGCGGACCCGAATGCGGGGTACTTGGGGGAGGGGGGACCCAGCAAGGCGCCGACGTGATCCGTGCGAGCCGCACAAGCGAACAGGGCGGGAACGAGGAGGGCAAGGAGACAAACGAGGTGGGAACCAAGAAGCGGCGGCACGCTCACGCTGGGGGTTCGACGAGACGAGGGTTTCTGGCGGCCTCGGTCGCCGGCGGGGCGGTGGTGACGGGCGCCTGCCTGTCGTGCGGCAAGCGCCCGGCGCCAAGCGCTGGCGCCTGCGCGAACCCAGGCAAGCCCAATGTGGTGTTGATCTACGTTGACGATCTCGGCTACGGCGAGCTTGGCTGCCAGGGGAACGCGGAGGTTCCCACGCCGAACATCGACTCGCTGGCGAAGAACGGCGTGCGGTTCACCCAGGGCTACGTGACCTCGCCGTATTGCAGCCCGTCACGTGCCGGGCTGATGACCGGGCGCTACCAGACCCGCTTCGGCCACGAGAACAACCCCACCGGCCGGCACAACCTCCACCCGAAGGCAGGGCTGCCGCTGTCCGAGCGAACCCTGGCCGATCAGCTCAAGGCGGGTGGCTACGCCACCGGCCTGGTGGGCAAGTGGCACCTGGGCGCCACGGAGCCCTATCACCCGCTCCGCCGCGGCTTCGACGAGTTCTACGGCTTCCTCCACGAGGGGCACTTCTACGTCCCTCCCCCCTATCGCGTCGTCGTGTCGTTCCTTCGCAAACGCGACATTCCGCCGGCGGCGCGGCCCTATGTCGGAGAGGGCGACCTCTATCACTACTGGCTGAACAACTGGGACGAGCCGCCCTACGACGAGAACAACCCACTCCTGCGCGGCACGCAGCCAGCGGCGGAAGACGCCTATCTTACAGACGCCTTCACCCGCGAAGCCGTGTCCTTCATCGAGCGCCACAGGGACCGGCCCTTCTTCCTGTACCTTCCCTACAACGCGCTCCACAGCCCGCTCCAAGCCCCATCCCATTGAGCCACATGGAGCGGTTTCAGCACATCAAGGACATGCACCGCCGCGTGTTCGCAGCAATGCTGTCCTGCCTGGACGACGGGATAGGCCGCGTGCTGGGGAAACTGCGCGAGCACGCCCTGGAGGAGCGGACGCTGGTCTTCTTCATCAGCGACAACGGTGGGCCGACCGCCGAGACCACGTCCCGCAACGGCCCCCTGCGGGGCGGCAAGGGGGCAGTCTATGAGGGCGGCATCCGCATGCCCTTCCTCGCGCAATGGAAGGGCCGCCTGCCGGGCGGCAGGGTCTATGAGCGGCCGGTAAGCACGCTCGACGTCTTCGCCACCGCGTCAGCCGCCGCGGGGGTGAGCTTGCCCAATGACCGACGCGTGGACGGTGTGGACCTCTTGCCCTATCTGGACGGTCGCGCCGACGGAGCGCCGCACGAGACGCTCTACTGGCGGATGGGCGCCGTGGCCGCCCTTCGGCACGCCGACTGGAAGCTAGTGCTCGCAGAGCCGCACGAGGCGGCTAAGCGGCGGCTCGAACTCTTCGATCTGGCCCACGACATCGGCGAGGCCAACAACCTGGCCGCGCGGCAGCCCGAAAAAGTCACCGAACTCCTGGCCATCTGGGAGCGGCTCGACCGTGAGATGGTTCCACCCGTCTGGACTCCGGGGAAGTGATGCAGCAACAGTGCCATCGGCCCTGAGGTCCTGCGCATGGTGAGGTGGAATGGCCTGCGGCACCTATGTCAGGGCATGCTCTGATCGGCACGATGCCTGCGGGTCGCGGAGGCAGGCGATGGCCGCGATGCCTCCGCCTGAGTGTTGGGTGTCCTAGGGTCAGCAAGCACTCACGTTCTCTTTACTGGAAGCAAAGGACGCGGCCGTCCTCGAGCGAGACGAACACGCGGCCGTCGTGGTCCAGCGCCAGGCCCCAAGCACAGGCCGGGGCCGGTAGTTCGACCCGCGACACTTCGCTGCCGTCTTGCAGGTCGAGCGTCACGAGCCATGACTTCGTCTCCTTCTGGTCCCGGCCCTTTTGTTCTGCTCGGTCGCCGGCCAGGAGGACGCGGTTGGGCGTCGTCGCAATCGCCCGGTTCAGCGAGAGCGGCTTGGCCATCCAATGGGCCGGCAGCTTGCTGAGGCGCTTGCTGAACAACTGGTATCTGACGGCGGGAACGTCCACGTCGGAGTCGAATAGCGCCACCGAGTCTGGCAAGAGGTTGAGCTTCCTGCCGCCCGGGACGGGGAAGTCCAGCTTCGAGTCGTTCCTCTGGCCGTGCCAGAGCTCGCGGGGATGGTGGATGCGCATGCGGCCGTCACCCTGGGTCTGAAGGTACTTGCCGGTGCGAAGGTCGTATCGGGCGACCTCGAAACCACCCGGCCCGCCGTTGAACTCCAACCGGTCATCTCTCAGGCGCAGGCACCCGGCCAGGCTGACGCCGTCGCCACTTCGGTCGAACTTGCCGGAGGCGTTGTTATGCCATCGGACCTTGCCCGTCGCCGCGTCGAGTGCGTAGACGTGCGTGCCGTCGTGGTTAGCGATGCCCGACGCCAGGTACACAACGCCTTCAGCAACCACCACGCCCCCGGCAACCGGCCAGGTGGAAGTGAGGCGCTCGTGGATCATGATTGCTCGCTCGACCGGATGGGCGCGGAACTTCCAGAGCAACGCGCCGTCTCTCGCACTGAGGACGTAGAGCCAGCCGTCGTTCGCCCCGACGTAGGCCCGACCACCCGCGATGGTGGGCGGATAGAAAACCTCGCCGCCGGCGTAGAACTTCCAGCGGGGTTGGCCGGTCCGCGCGTCCAGCGCCCGCACGCTGCCGTCGCTGGCCCCGAAGAAAACCAGGCCGCCGGCCGTGGTCGCGGCGGTCGGCAGGTTCCTGGCGGCGAAGTAGAAGGGGTTGCCGGGCGTGGCGGGACGCTGCTGCCCGTGCCATGCGGGCCGATGGGTCCACTTCAACTCCAGCCGGTCGCGCACGGCGACCTCGGACCGGGCAGAACGAGCGTTGTCGGCCTGAAACGCCGGCCAGTCGCCCCGGGAAACCTCGATGCGCGCGACGTCCGGCGAGAACCTTCCGGACCGTACCAGTTGCCGCGGCTCGTCGGCCGGCGCGTCGAATCGGAAGCCGCCCGCCGGCCCCAGGCATACCAGGCCGAACAGCACCGCCGGGCACGTACAGCACCACTGCCCCAGGTAGAGATGTCCGTTGGCCACTATTACTCCATCCGTGCAGCCCGGACGGGCAGAACAGAGCCATGACATCGCGCCGGTCTCTGGGTCCATCCGTGCGGACCCGTGGGCGGCCCGCAGGAAGACGCCGTCAACACCCGCGGTGGGCACGGCGCAACCGCGGCGGCTGCGCAGAGCGCGCAACAACTCCCCGGTAGTCGGACTGAATACCCCATCAGGCGCCCGGTTCTTTCCGCTCTCCGGGTAGTTGAAACCGTAGATGCCGCCCGGGAGGATGCACAGGGCGTAGTTGTCGTAGCCCCTGCGGCTGCCCTCGGTGATGGGCCTCTGAGGGGTCTTCCAGAGCAGGTTCCCGTTCTTGGTCGACATGGCCGTCAGGTTCCGCAGGGCTTCCGAGGCGAAGTAAAGCCCTTCGTCGCCAGCGGTCATGTAGATTCGCGGCACGGCCCAGGGCAGGATGGAGTCGGCCCGATGCGCTTCATCGGTCCAGAAGGGACCGTCCTTCCGCATCTCCTTCGGCAGACAATCGGGATAGTGCTCGATGGCCGAGAGCGTGTTGGGATCGGTGTTGCGCCAGATGATCTGGCCGCTCTTCGCGTCGAGGCAGGCGAGGAACTTGTTCTTGCGGTAGTAGTAAAGCCGGCCGTTCTTCAAGGCCGTCGCTCGCCCGTCGATCGGGTCCCTCTCGCGGTGGCGCCAAAGCACCTTCCCCGTCTCGATGTCAATGGCCAAGAGGTCGCGGCCGAACGCCCAGGACTTCTCGGGCTCCTTGTAGGCGGGCTCTTCCATCGGATAGAAGTTGGGGCCCAGCGGGACGGCCTCCCCGCTCTTGCGATAGGTGATCGCTTCCGCCTCCTTCCCGCCGAGGAGCGCATAGAGCACGCCGTCCTCCAAGGCCATCCACTTCCAGACCGTGCCGCCGGCCTGCTCGACGGGCGGCTTGATCTCGCCCAGCACTGCGCCGCTGCGGGTGTCGAGCTTCTTGCACGACTCGTCGTCGCCCAGGTAGAGCACATCGGGCGTGGCCACCAGGGTGTGGCGATGGGCCATGAAGCCCTCCTTCAAGGCCCGCCTCCACAGCAGCACGCCGTTGTAGCCATTGAAGGCCATGAGCGTGTTGACGTAAGGGGTTGTGTAGGGCCGGAGCCCCTGCTGGCCGAAGATGCGGAAGAACCGCCCGCCCGCCGCCACCGTCAGCGGCGGCCAGCTCCCGAAGAGCGGCTTGGCCATGAACTGCGTCAGATACGGTGCCCGAGCCACCCGGTCGCGCGAGACAGGGTTGTTGTCCGGCCCGTGCAGCGGATGGCTCCAATCCTCGATCCCCGGGGGAAAGGGCTTCACCAGGGTCTTCCCGCTGAGCAGGGCCTTGCCCTCGGGATGCAGCACGCGGAGCAGCTCCGCCTCGGAAACGCTGGACTTCGCCGCATCGCAGACCAGAATGGCGCCGGCCAGGTTGTCGGCCAGCGGAAGCTTCGCATACTCCCCCTCGCCGGCAAAGACCCTCATGCCGAGCCAACCGCTCCGCTCGGCGGCCTCTCGCACCGCCCGGACCTGGGCCGCCTCCGGCGCATGGAAATAGACGGTCAGGCCGCCTTGCTCGGCCAGGAGGTTGGCGAACTCCGGCCCCGATCCTTCCGGCAATCCGAGCACCACGCAGACACCCCGCCGAAGGCCGAGGATCTGCCTCGTCCAGTCTCGTCCTTCCTCCCCAGCCTCCGTTGCAGTGGGCGCAAGCGCGATCGCCACGATCAGGCCACCGGGAACCAACGTGCTCGCCTCACGAAGTCCCGTTTGCGTCTTCATCAAGAAGCCTCCGAGGAAACCGTTTACTGGTTTGCTCCTGATGACGCCGTTTCTTTGTCTATCCGCGCCGCGCGCACGACGGAGCAAGCCAAACCAGAGTCGGTCATGCCCCTGCGGGAGTAGGGGAAGCCGGCGAAGTCGCCGGGCCTCAGATCCTTGAAGTTCGCCTCCGCGCCGTTGAGGATAATGTTGGCCTGTTTGTTCATCTTTAGCGTCAGCAGCGGCGTCTTGTTCCACTTCGCGAGGTAGTCCTCTACGTCGGCCAGGTTGTTCTGCGCCTGACCGAATGGCGTCGCCTTGCCCCGCGATTCCTTCCAGAAACGGTAGCCGATCATTCTCTCCGGTTCGGGCGGGCGCGGCTTGACACGGAGCTCGAGTTTATCCGCGTCCAGAGACTCGATGTTCCCCGTGAACCACACCGAGCCGCCCGCCGGGGGACGCTGGTTGCTTACGCTGTCATTTTGGGGCTCTCCGGGCTTTCTTGTGGGTGCCCACAAGGGGGGCGCCAAGCCGAGGAACCCTTCTACCTCCCTCAGCATAGGCATGGCAAGGACTTACGCCGAAATACACCTGTGCCGGCGCTGGATC
>VGYV01000215.1 GCA_016872855.1 Planctomycetota bacterium | reverse complement strand
TTCGCCGGGCATCTTCATTTTTCGCATGCCCCCGTGTGCCCCCCTCCGCGCTCGACGCAACCCCAGCCGACCCAAGGACAACCGTCAGAACTCGCCCCCTCTACCCTGTACAAAGGCTTCCCCCCCGAATCTGCTTGCGAAAAATCCTCCCAGCGCGCCGCGAAAACCCGTAACCTCATGCCGCCTCGAGGCTTATGCAAATGTAAAATCTTCTATTCCTGGCACCTATTTTCCTGCCGCCCCTCCCGCTCCGCCAACGCCGCCACCTTCCGCTTCAAGCCGTCCCGAAGACGCAGCGGCAGCGCAGCCATCAGCATTCCTCCTCGGCTAGGTAGCGCGCCAGGGACTCCTGCGGCGTCATCGCCGCCCAGCCGAAGCGGGGGATGTCGGAGTCCCTGAAATCCGCCGCACTATAGGTCACAATGATCGCGGCGGCCTCCACCGCGGCATCAGTGAACTTGTTGTCCGCCTCATCGCGGAGGTCGGGGCGCCACTGGAAGCTCACAGCGTGCCGGTCTGGCAGGCCTCTTGGCCTTGGTCGCCACTGGCCTCAAGCGCGTGGGCGAGCAGGTCAGCCAAGGCCGATATAGGCACCCCCCTGATAAAGCCGCTAGGTTCAAGCCACGCGGACTGCACCCCGAACAGACGGTACCGGAACTGCCTGCCCGGAGCGCACTCGATGGACAGAATGGGCCCGCCGCTCATGCCCAAGACGCTCTCCAGTGGTCGCCCGGAACTGTCCTCGCGGCGGATCAGCCTCCCGTAGAATGCCCCCGGGTG
The DNA here is from genome assembly GCA_016872855.1 of Planctomycetota bacterium. GTDB lineage: Bacteria > Planctomycetota > PUPC01 > DSUN01 > DSUN01 > DSUN01. Next base: position 11,684 of record VGYV01000215.1, on the reverse strand, counting down.
GTTCCAGAAGGCGCCGGACTGCTCTTTGTCCTTGGGTGAGACGCGTTCCACCGGCAGGCAGACAACTTGGTAACGCCCCCGGCACAACAGGAGTTCTTCAGACCGCGACAGCTCGACCAATGCTGTCCGCGCGGAAGGAAACCCGACCAGATAGTAACCATCCGGGGTTGAGGACTCGTGTCCCTTCCACGCTAGAGGGTTCAGCGGCCGTACCTTCGGATTCGCCAGAAGCGGTTTGACGTATCCCTCCCGCAGAATCGCGATCCCCAGGTCGAGATCGCCAAATGGGCCGTGAAGAGGCATGTCTTGCAGACTCACTGGGATCGTGGCCCCGTAGGGATGCTGATAGCCATCAACAAGCCCCCCGCGCACATTCGCAACCTCAGCATTCGTCAGGTACTGCTTCAGCGTATTGACCACATGCCCCGCTGTGACCCAGAAGTGCAGCCCGGCAACCTCAAGAAGGAAGCCAGTGTACAGCGAGTACATTGGCTGAGCCTTCGCAGTGTAGTGGACTTCCAGTCCAATCAGATGCTCGCCGAAGCACTCCGAGAGAATCGAAGCAACCTGCTGGTCTTTCCACCAGCCAGTTGGGAGGCAGCCATCAGCCTCGGACATGCTTCACCGCCTCCTCGATTCCGGAGATGCTTCATTCATGCGCCAATAGCAGGTTGTCGAGGACAATTATCGTCAGGCCGGGGAGCGAGGGGAGATTGGTGTCGTTGGTGAAGAATGTGGATGCACCCTCGCGTAGCGCCGTGGCGAGTTGGACCGCATCGGGCGTGCGCAGGTTGTGCTCGGCCCTCAACCGCGCCGCGACTTCGGCGATCTCGGGCGTGACGTTCAGTGTGGTGAGGTGCGCCGCTCTGAGCAGTATCCTGCGATAGTTCTCCGCAAGCTCAAGGGCACCCTTCCTGAAGGGCTGGGTGAGTACCTCACACAAGGTGAGCACGGAGGTCACAGCGGAGAACTCGCCCTGGTCCAGCGCCTCAAAGAAGGGCACGATGACCCCGCCGTACTTCGGGTGATCCTCCATGAAGTAGATGAGTGGTGCCGTATCCAATGCCACGACGCTGCCGCGGAGTTCCCTCACCCATTCCATGAAGACCGCTCCCGCTCGACGTACTCTTGGGCATCCACGCCTTCCCAGACCTCTTTCCCGAGTCCCCGCAATTCAAGGATGCTCGTCGGCCGCTCGCTGGCGCGCCGCCTGAGCATGGCGGCAATATCCCCAAGAAGGCGACGCTGCTCCTGAGATTCGAGCCGCTCGACCCGATCCAGCACGTCGAGGTACTCTCTTCCGCTCACGGCGATAGCTCCTGCGATAGTGCCTTACACAAGTGTCATCATATCCCCCGGTGGGGCGGCAGTCAAGAACAACTGCATCGCCCTCAACTCGGCTCGCAGAGGGCGAGGAGGTCGTCCAGGCGGGCGGTGGCGAGGCAGATGACGGTGTCGGCGGCGCCGTAGTAGAGCTTCACCTGGCCGTCGTCGGAGAAGGCGAGGCCAAGGTTGGTGCCCTCGAAGCGGGGGACGCCCCAGGTGCCGTAGTCGTTGCGGAAGACCATGACGTAGCGGCCGTGGTACTTGGTGACCCCGCGTTGAAGACGAGGGTCGCCTTGTAGGGCACGTCCTTTGCCGCGAGCACGGGGTTGCCGGCGAAACGCTGAATCACGCGGTCGGGCATTGTCGGCTCTCCTTGTGCTTTGCGTGGGGACAGGCGGCTCGCCTGTCCGTCGGCCACTGAGGGCGACAGACGAGCCGTCTGGTACTTGTTTAGCCAGGAGTGCACCTTCCCCCCTCTCCCTTCGGGAGAGGGCGGGGGTGAGGGACGCCGGGGCCGGCGCAGCGCCTCTTCCGGCGTCCCTCACCCCCGCCCTCCCCCGAGGGGGGAGGGGGAGATGTCCCCTCCCGCCAAACACGTACGCCGTCTGTCGCTGCCGCGGCCGCATCAGGTCGGCACGACCACGATGGCCTTGAGGGGCATGGGACAGGCCAGTTCGCAGGCGCCGCAGCCGGGGCACTTGGCGGCGTCTATGCGGAGCGTGGTCGTGTAGTCGTCCCAGTTGAACGCGGTGGTGATGGCTTCATAGGGGCAGCGGAGGATGCAGGCCGAGCACTCGCGGCCATTGCCCAGTGCGCAGAGGCCCATGTCCACCTGGACGATGCCCATCGGGGTCGCTCGCTTGCGCTTGAGCGAGAGCCTGGCGATGGCGCCGCTGGGGCACACCTGGCCGCAACGGGCGCACTCCTCGCGGCAGTAGCCGCTTCGGAACTCCGCAATGGGGGCGAGGAAGCCGGCCACGCTCGCCGTGTCGTGCCGCAGGATGCCCGTCGGACAGACTCGGACGCAGTTGCCGCAGCGGATGCAGACGCCCGTGAAGCGCGCCTCGTCGAGCGCCCCCGGCGGGCGGATGGGCTTCGGCGCGCCTGCCCGCGCCCAACGGAGCGTGGCGAAGGCCCAGGCGGCGCCGAGGCCCGCGGCGAGCACGGAGCGGCGGGCGACTCCGGGGCCGCCGGCGGGCGCCGTGCTCGGCTGGCGGGCCATGTCGAGCAAGTCCTGCGCTGCGCCCAGGGGGCAGAGCCTGCCGCACCAGATGCCCGGCCAAAGGAGGGTTAGAAGGACAACGGCAGGTAGCCCGATGGCCGAGAGCAATGCGAGTGCGCCGAAGGGCGACCGAAGGGCACCGAAGAAGCCGTGGAAGAGCGCCAGCGGGTCGAGCCAGAGGAGCAGCGGATAGCCCACGAGGGAGCCAGCCAGGGTGATGAGCAGCACCCATTGGCCGATCCTCGGGACCCTGGGCGCACGCGCGCCGCGGCGCAGGCGGCCGGCCCATTCGAGCAGCATGCCCATCGGGCAGCCGTAGCGGCAGAAGCCGCGGCGGAGAGCGATGCTCAAGACGAGAACCGGCAGCGCGAGGAGAGCAACGATGCCGATGGCCCGGGCCGCCGCTGCGGAGCAGAGGGCCACGAACGGGCTGAGGGCGGGCAGGCCCGTCGCCGCCCAGGGCCACGGGGCGAAACGTAGCGCCAGGAGCGCGCCGAGGACGAGGACGCAGCAGCGGGTGATCGTCCGAAGCATCGCACACTCACAGGAGAGTTCGTAGAGTTCGTAGTGCGGGCTTCAGCCCGTATCCGGCGCCGCAGAGCTCGTAGTGCGGGCTTCAGCCCGTATCCGGCACCCGGGATACGGCCTGAAGGCCGCACTGCAAACCATGCCGGACGGCCTGAAGGCCGCACTACGAACCACGTTGCCTTCAGCCGAGGTAGGCGCCCTGTTCCTTGAGGATGGCCTGCACCTTCGCCACATCCACATCGCGGGGGCGGCAGCCGTCCTTCACGGCCACGGCGGCGCCGACGCCCGCCGCGTGCCCCGAGACGAAGCAGGGCGGGATGATGCGGATGATCTCGGCCATCTTGGCCTCGGCCGAGATGCAGCGGCCGGCGGCCAGCACGTTGTCCACCGTCCTCGGCACCAGCGCGCCGTAGGGAATCTGCCACTCGGGGTGCTCCATGTTCCACATCCCGCCCACGCCCACCACGTCGGGGAACTCCTGGCGGTCCATGACGCCCTTGAAGGTGAGCTGCTTGACGCCTGCGAGGAGGCGGGAGATGCGGACGCCGAGCTGGGGCGCCGTCTCGAGCACGTAGACCTGTTCGTAGCCGGGGGTCTTGCGGATGGCCTCGATGTTGCGCCAGATGAAGCGGCGGTGGTTCATCTCCAGCATCGTCAGGTCGCTCACGCTCAGGGCGTCGGCGTCCGGCCCCTGCATGTTGACCCAGGTGACGCCCTTGATGGGGGTGACGCCGCCGAGGTCGCGGGGCTTTTTGGGCGCCGTCTTGGCCTTCTCGGCGTCCACTTTGTCCAGGTTGCCGAGGCGGTGGACGAGTCCGATGCGGAACTTCAGGTGCTGGAAGGGCGCGCCCGCGGCAGCGTAGATGTCGCCGTCGCCCGTGGCGTCCACGACCACTTTGGCCAGGATGGCCTGGCGGCCGCTCTTGGACTCGAAGACGGCGCCTCGGACGGCGTTGCCTTCGAGGATGGCGTCCACGCCCCAGCAGTGGAGGAAGGGCTTGATGCCGGCCTCGTGAACCATCTCGACCATCATGTACTTCAGTGCCTCGGCGTCCACGGTGGGGCTGGCGCCGGGACGGGTGTTCACGATGCCGCGGTCGAGTTTCTCGAGCCGCTGCATGATCTCGTAGCCGATGCCTTTGGTCACGTGCTTGCCGCCCTTGACGTGCATGCCGATGACGATGAGCACGAGGCCGCCCGTCCACTGCCCGCCGAAGTGGCCGTAGCGTTCAACGATGGTCACGTCCGCGCCCGCCCGCTTGGCGGCGATGGCCGCGGCGACGCCGGCCGGCCCGCCGCCGACCACCAGCACGTCGGTCTTGTGCAGCACGGGTAGCTCGCGCTGCGGCTGAATCACCTTGCCGTCCGCCAGCGTGGCGGGCACGCCCTTGGGCGTCACCAGGTCGCCCTTCGGGGGCGGGGCGGGGGCTTCGCCCGCGTCGTCGGCGCGGGCCGTGGCGGCCATGCCCGCGGCACCGAGGGCCGCGAGCAGCTCTCTGCGGGACAAGTGACCCATCGAGATGGACTCCTTTCATTGCCCGATGGCGAGGACCCAGTCGTTGGCGTCGGGCGGCTTCAGTTCCCGTTCGGGGCCGGCCAGGTTGCCAATGGGCGTGGCCTCGCCCGTGCGAGGGTTGAACCAGCGGCCCGAGGCGGGCGGCTTGAGGGCCTTGGGGTTCAAGGGAATGGGCGTGCCCTTGGGTGTGTAGATGACCGCGCAGTCGCCCTCATCGGTCCGCGCGGCGGCGATGAAGCGGGTGACGTCCGCCTTGCCCGGCTGCGTCGTGAGCAGGCCCTGGTCTGGCCGCAGCCGGTGCCAGGGGAGCGACGCGAAGAAGCCTCTCAGAATGGTCATGCCGCGGATGCCGGGCATGTCCAGGCCGCAGTCCCACGGCTCCACGGGGCCGATGTTGCCGTGGTTCTCGGGCACGCGGGTCTTGTAGGGCCAGACCCAGATGTGGTTGTTGCCGTAGGTGACGCCCGCCGTGGGCGCGACGAGCAGGCTCCACCAGGCGGCGCGGCGGACCTCGGCGTCGGTGAAGCGGCTCTTGCTGTGATAGGACGGGTGGCCCTCGTAGTTCGGCTCCAGGTTGATGACAGGGCGGGCGGGCTCCTTCTGCCAGCCGCTCGCGGGCGGGCCGAAGGCGAGCCACTTGAGGTGCTGCTCCGAATCCCCGTGGCCGCTCTGGTAGCCGACGAGGTCGAACCACGGCTCGTCGCGGAAGTCGGGGGCGATCCAGCTCTGGCCGCAGGGGTGCATTGTCACGAGGCGGCTGCGCGGTTCGGGAAAGACGGCGCGGCCGATGCGGTGCCAGCGGGCGGCCTCCTTGCCGGCGTAGCGGCCGTCGCCGCCGAGGAACCAGACGACCTGGTGTGCGCCCCAACGGGCCGCGATGTAGCGGGCGACGCGGGCCGCCGCCTCCTCGGAGAGCTTCTGGCCCGGATCGTCCTTGGTCAACGCCCACAGGATGACCGGCGCGGCGACGAGGCCGTGCTCGTTGATCGCCGCCACCTTGGCGTCGAGGCGTTGGAAGAAGGCGGGGTTGAGCGTCACCTTGTCAGTGCCCGTGAACGCCGTCTCGCCGGCCGCATCCTTGCCGCTGCCGCGCCAGTGGGTGCAGACGAACTGGATGGCCGTGAAGCCCTGCTTCCTGCGGGTCTCAAGATAGCGGGTCCAGTCGGCCTCCTTCGCCAGGAGCACGCCGTTCCAGGCGGTGTCGGCGAGCCAGAAGAAGGGCGTGCCGTCGGCGTGGACCAGCTGGCGGCGGTTCTCCGATAGCTTGATCGCCCCGTGCTGGAAGAGCGGGTTGTCGCCTTTGTAGGCCACGCACTCGAAGGAGCCGGCCTGCCCGTGCAGCCCCTTGTCGCCCGCATCCGAGCACTCCGACCGCCAGGTCCACTTCCCCACCTCATCGGGCGCGAACCGCACCCGCCACGTTCTGCCCCCATCCCAAAACGCCTCGACCGCCTGCTGCTTGCCCGAGGGGGAGGCCAGCCTCAGCGTCACCGTCGCGTCGAAGAGCGGGTTCCCATAGTCGCCAGTGCTATGGAGGCGCGTCTCAAGAACGGTCCAGACTGGTGCCTTCGCCATGTAATCTCCTTGCTGCGCGATGGCAGGCGCCGGCGCCGCGCACAGGGCGAACCAGACCGCGGTCGCCGCAAGGATGCCTGTAGTTGACCGAGGATGAAGCGTCATGATATGTCGCGCGGCTGCCGTGCGGAACGGGACCACTCCTCGACCACCAGCCCCGGCACCCGCCTGAACTCGCGAACGTTGGCGGTTGTGACCCGATGGCCATTGGCGATGCACGAGGCGGCGATCCACAGGTCGTGCGCGCCAATCGGCGTGCCGCGCGACTCGAGTTCCGCCCACACACTTGAGTGCACCTGCGCGGTGGCGAGGTCAATGGGCAGGACAGGCCACTCCCGGAGGATGAACTCAATGAGCGCTGCCCGTCGAGCGCGGACCGCGGGGTCCGTGGCGCGATGCAGGCCGTGCAGAAGCTCGCTTGCGGTGATCACGGACAGGAAGAACGCCTCGTGCTCCCTCCCTGCGGTCAGGGACCGAATGTCAAGCCTCAGCCGCTCGTGCTCGATGAACACGCTGGAGTCAACTACGATTCCCACGGGTCCCTCACCCCGAGCTTGTTCAGCCGCTCCCTGGCCTCATTGATGTCCTTCTCCAGCGAGTCCACCTCTTCGGGCGAGAGCCTCGGCATGGCATCGAACAGGGCCGGAAGCTCCGCCAGCGTCCGCTCTCGGCGCACCGGCCGTAACTCGGCCACGACATCTGAGCCGAGCTTGAGGAGCACATGCTCGCCGCCGTGTACGGCCTGGCTGATATAGCCGGCCGCATCGCGTGCAAACTCGTCCACCGTCACTGTCTTGCTCATCGCGCATCTCCACACCAGCCTATCCGCATTATACCTCAGCGGGCCGGGCTGTCAAACCGTCGCATCTCACTTGGCCGCCTTCTGGTAGCGGATGAGGAGGCTGGCGGGGGCGGAGGGGATTTCGGCGGTGAGGGCGGCCAGCTCGGCGCCGGTGAGGGTCTTCTTGCCCTTCGGCTCGTAGCCGGGGAAGAATGTGACCTCGTAGGTGGCCTTGGGGTCGAGGCCGCGGAGGGCGACCTGGGCCGCGGTGTAGGGGCTTTGCGGCCGGCGGAAGAGGACGGCGAAGCCGGCGTCGAGGTCGGGGCGGTGGAGCTGCCAGCCGCTCCAGTGGCTCTCGTCGAGGGTGATGGGCAGCAGCGGATAGAAGTCACCCTGGTAGAAGGGGCGGAGGGCCTTGGCCTCCGCAATCGCGGCCTTGGCCAGCTCGGCGGGGAAGTCCTTCGCCCGGCCGTCGGGGCACAGGTTGGTGCCGGTCGTGGCGATGCTGCGCCAGTGGTAGGGGTCGAAGGCCCACACGCCCCCCGTGTGGAAGGGGACGTAGAGGCTCAGGCCCGCCATCTGCACCTGGTCCCAGGTGGGCATGGGCTTGCCGCAGCATTGAGTGTCCGACCGCCAGAGGGGGACGCTGCGGGTGATGGTCTCCAGGTCAATGCGGCGGCCGCCGCTGGCGCAGGTGTCTATCCACAGGCCGGGGTGGCGGCGGATAAGCTCGTCCCACATCTCCAGATGGCCTTCCACGTAGCGGATTTCGGCCATGCCCTGGCGGTCCGGCGCATCCGCCTTCTGCCAGAAGGGCAGGGGATCAATGTTGAAGTCGTTGCGGTAGATGTCTATCCCGCCCTCGGTGATGCACTTGGACAGCCAGTCGGTGAGCCACTTGCGGGCCTCGGGGTTGCCCAGGTTGAAGAGCCCGTCCCCGCTGCCCGTGCGAAGGATGAAGTCGGGGTGCTCCTTGGCGATGCGGCTGGCTGGGTGGACGCGCTCGGGCTCGAACCAGACGATGAACTTCATGCCCAGCTTGTGCGCGGCGTCGCTGAGGGGCTTGAGGCCGCGGGGGAATGCCTCCTTCTTCGGCACCCAACTGCCCACGCCGCTGGGCCAGCCGCCCTCGAACCAGCCGGCATCGAGCCAGTAGACCTCCACGCCCAGGGGCGCCATCAGGCGGATGGCCTCGAGCTGGTTGGCCTCTGTTACCTCGTTGCCCTGGTTGAACGTGAACCAGGTGTTCTGCGTGACGGGCGGGGTGACGAGTTCGCCGCCGATGCGGGGCAAGTATTGGGCCATGAGAAGGCGGCGGAAGGCGTTGTGGCCGGCGAAGCGGTCATTGCCCTCCCACAGGAGGAGCAGGATGCGGGGCGTGCGGATGCTCTCGCCGGGGTGGAGCTTCAGGCGGGTGGTCTGTTGCCCTGACTGAAGCAGGACGCCGCCCGCCTCGTCGCGCGCGACACGGAGCGCCCACTGCCCCGACCAGCCTATGGCGCCCACGATGCCGCCGCCCGGCCACTCGAGGTTGAAGTAGGGCAGGCGGCCATTGGACGAGCGGCCGCCGGCGGGGGCCAGGTCAATCGCCGACTTCGGCGCGAGCGCCTGGTCAATCGGCAGGAAGTCGGTCGCCGTGCACGTGGAGCCGTGGGCGTGGTGGAGCACCACGTCGCCCTTGGCGGGCACGCCGACGCGCAGGTCGAGGGGCAGGACCTTCTCCAGGATAGGCGTGTCCGCCTGGCCTGTGTTGCGGAAGCGGAGCAGCGTTTCCACGGCGGGGAACTGGTCGAAGAGCGTGACCTCCGCCGTCACCTCCAGCCCGGTGGCGGGGTCGGCCCAGGTCACGGCGTGCGTCTCGCGGCCCGGCTTCGCGGGCAGCTTGGCCTGCGAGCGCTTCCACACGGGCAGCAGCTCGGCCGACGCCTTGCCGCCATAGGTGAAGGAGAACGGGATGGCGGCCGAGAGGCCCGCCGCCTGCCCTGTCAACTGCATCTCATCGAGCCACATCTTCTCACCGCTTTCGAGCATGACGAATGCCTCCGCCCAATCGGTTTGGTCGTAGCTCGGGCCGTCGCCGGCGTCGAGCACGCGCAGCATGAACTCCCTGGCCCCGTTGAGGGCTACCTTGACCGGCAGCGGCGGGTCCGAGCCGCGGCGGACGCCCGAGCGGAACGCCTCCTTGCCGCCGACCTCGACGACGAGGACCACGCTGCCCTTCTCCCCCTTCGAGTCGTAGTTGTTGTCAATCCCCGCCTCGGCCTCAAACGCCTTGCCCGGCCCGGGCAGGCGGACGACGATTTCGGCGACCGAGTGGGTGCCAATGCCGCGCTGGTACTTCTTCTGCCCGAGCTGGAGCGGCGTCTTCATCACCGACTGGCGTCGCTCGAACTGCCCGTGGTCCTGGCGCCGCACCTCGATGCCTGGCGGGGCCGGGCGCAGGCCCGCGGCCTCGCCCAGGAGCGCGGCTTGCGCCCAGGCACGAATGTCTGCCTGTCGAGCGCCCCCGACAGCTCCCTGCCCGGCCAACAGCATGGCCGCAAAGGCAAATCGGAAAGACCGGCCCGATCCGTCTGATCCGACGGATCCGACCGATCGGGGCGACAAGAGCCTTGCCATTCCCTGCCTCCTCGATGTATCGTGGCCTGCCTCACACCGCCGCCCACCGTACACGGCTCCGCCCCTCGCGTCAAGCGCCACTCGCGGGCGCGGACTTTCCCCAAGCGGGGAATCTGCTACAATGGCCGCCGCAACCAGAAGGGGACGGCCATGCAGGCGACAGGCAACGCTCCCGACATCCGCAGGCTGAGGCTGTTCGACTCGTGCGTGACGCTGGGCCGCATGGCGCGCGCCGGCACCCCCGCGTGGCTTACGGCGGAGAACATCCTCGGCGTGATGGATCGGCACGACATTGCCGAGGCACTCGTCCACCACGTCGAGGCCCGGCTCAACTACCCGCGCCGCGAGGGCAACCTGCGGCTGCTGGCGGCCATCCGTGGCCTGCCACGCCTGCACCCCGCCTGGGCGCTTGAGCCGCCGCCGTCGCCCGACCTAACAGCCGCGCGCGAGATGGTTGAGGAGATGCTCGCCGCGGGCGTGCGCGCGGCGCGGCTGATGATGGGCGTCGCCCCGCCCCTCCATTGGCTCTGGCGCAACCTGTGCGAGGCGCTCGAAGCCCACCGTGTGCCCTGCTTCCTCGACTTCGCGCCCACCACCTGGTCGCCCGCCCACGCCTCCACCCAGGCCAATCCCAGCGACTGGGCGATTGACCAGCTCCGCACCATCTGCCTCGCGCACCCCGACCTGCCGATGGTCCTCTCGAACGTCCAGGGCGGACTCGGCATCGCCTATCCCATCCTGCCGCTGATGCGGCGCGTGCCGAACCTGCACATAGACATCACGGCGGTGATGGACTGGTGGCGGAGGGCGGCGACCGAGCTCGGCCCCGAGCGGGTGCTCTTTGCCACGGGCATGCCATTCTGCGACCCGGCCACATTCGTCTCCAATGTGCAATACGCCCACGAGATTGGCGATGCAGCGAAGCAGGCCATCTGCGGCGGGAACCTCCGCCGACTCCTGGAGGCCGTCCAATGACTGCTGGGGGCGCTCTACTTCTCTGGCGTCACCCCTCTCCCTTCCGGGGAGAGGGTAGGGTGAGCCTTCACCCCTCTCCCTTCCAGGGAGAGGGTAGGGTGAGGCTTCACCCCTCTCCCTTCCAGGGAGAGGGTAGGGTGAGGGTGGGGCGTTGCGATTGGGACTGGCGCCCAACCCTCCCCCTTTCCCCTCCCTGAGAGGGAGGGGGGTGGGGGGGTGGCGATGCGAACGGGGCGAGCTGGATGAGTGAGATACTCGAACGCTGGCGCGCGGGCGAGGGGCTGCCCGGCCTCCTGGTGATTGACGGCCACGTCCACATCGGCGCCTGGCCCACCGGCCCCACCTTCGAGAGCCTCGACGCCGCGGTCGCCGGCTCCCTCGCTGCGATGGACGCCAACGGCGTGGATGCCGTCTGCATCCTCGGCGGCGGCTACATGGGCGCAGGACAGGACTACACGCTGGGCAACGACGCCCTCATCGAGTTTGTCCGCCGCCAGCCCGACCGCTTCATCGGCTTCGCACACATCAACCCCAACGACACGCCGGAGGGCGTCCAGGCCGAGCTTGAGCGCGTCTGGGCCGCGGGCCTCCGCTGCATCAAGCTCATCAACGCCTACCAGCAGAACTACCCGGCCCAGGGGCCGAACCTGATGGCCGTCTACCGCTTCGCCGCCGAGCGCGGCATGCTCGTCATCAACCACCACTGGCCGACCGACGACCTGGCCGCCATCGCACGCCAGTTCCCGTCGGTGGACTTCATCTTCGCACACTACGGGAGCCATCAGGACCCGCTATTGCGGGAGCTGCCAAACGTCCACGCCAACATCTGGACCCTCGGCCCGCCCGGCTTCCTGGAGCAGGGCGTGCGAAACGTCGGCCCCGAGAAGTTCCTCTATGGCTCCGACGCCTTCATGAACCCAATGTCGGTGGGCATTGGCCTCGTGGTCTACGCCGACATCTCGGACGACGCGAAGCGCCTCATCCTCGGCCTCAACCAGGCCCGGCTCCTCGACAAAGTGGGCGCCCTGCCGCAGGGCAAACGTCGGGGGTCACATCTTCATTTATCATTTGGGCGTGGTCCGTTTCGGACACTGCGTAAGTTGAGGAAATGTCGTGCATTACAGCAGAAGACCCTTGAATTC
>VGYV01000214.1 GCA_016872855.1 Planctomycetota bacterium | reverse complement strand
TCCATCTGTGTCCACAAGAGCTCTGGGAACAATTTCCTATAGGGTCAAGCTACGGGGCGACGTGGGCGTCATCTTCGGCAACGAGGGCGGCACCAAGAACGCCATTCGCTACCTCTGGAGCGACAGAAGCCCCGAGGTCTCTATCAACAACGACGTCCCCTCCGAAATGCGCATCCACCCCAACGACATGGGCACGTGGGTGGTGGAGTGAACTGTTTGCGCCAGGGCGGGCGCCTGAGACTACGGCCCACAGGCGGTTGGCCTTGGATGCTCAACAACGCTCGGTTTCCGATAGGCCAACTCAACCATGTTTGTCTTCGCTCATTGCCCACTCGCGGCGTGCGCCCACTGCACCACGTTGAACCGCTTTAGGCAGCCGTAAGCCGAGGCGGCGCCGGATTGACGCCAGGAAAGGCCGACCTTCAGGTAACGCTGGCTGAAGAACACCGGCTTGCCCGGCTCGTTGTAGCTCAGCTTGGTGAACGTCTGGCCGTCGTCCGAGACCGACCAGAAGGCCCCACGGAAATCGGCCGGCAGCGCCGCCGATTCGTAGATCAGCATGCGGAAGCCGCCTTCGGGCAGCGCCGGCAGAATCCTGTCCATGTCGTAGATCACGAAAGCCTGCTCGTAACTCTCGTGGCCGGAGGCGGAGAGCACGCCCACACCGTGCCGCTTCACCCTCTGCACCTTCATGGCGTCGGTAGCAAACTTGTCGGTCGCGAAGTCATCGCCATAAGCCGCCGGAAGACTGTTGCGGTGCACGCTGCATTCGAACAGTGCCGCAGTTCCCGGCTCCAGCGTGACGGCCGCGTTGCGAAACTTCGCCTCTGCGGCAACGGCCCGCGGCTGGCCGGTGTCCAGGTCCCTCAGACCGACGATATGGGGCCCCATCGTAACCTTCACGGTCGCGGGAGCGGAGCCGCCGTAGTGGGCAACGACCATCAGGTATCGCGCGCCGGTCGCAGGATGGACCAGCAGGCTCACAACGTTGCCGCCCTTCGGCGCGTCCTCCCATGCTTCGGCGACCGCTGCCGGTTGAAGCGGGGCGAGAGTTGCCGCGTGGTGGCTGATCCAGCCGAACGCCCGTTCCACGCCTTCGTACTGCGGTGTCGAGCGGCCGTCTTCGTACGCCAGCGCCCTCGGTGCGCCGGAGTCCTTGCGCTCTTTCGCCGCCGCCGGCAGATTCGCCGGATTCGCCTTGGGATTCGGCGGCGTGGGCCAGCGGTAGAGGAAGTAGAACATGCCTTTGGCCCCCTCGGCGACCGCCGCAAGCGCCTGCCAGCTCGCCGAGCGACGCGACCACATAGATCCCACGCTTTGCCGCCCGCCGCGCGAAATCCGCCGTCTCGGCCGCCGAGCGGTGCGTCAGCCAGACCGCGTTGACGTGGTGCCGTGCCAGATCGTCCAGCGCCGCCTCGTTGCGCGGCCAGTCGAGGGCGCCGTTGGTGGCGAAGAGATACTCGCCGGGCCAGTAGACGCCCATGGGCATGAAGGCCGCGTCGGTCGGAGTCAACGGCGCGGGCTTGCTCGCAGCCACTGGTTCCGCGGCCGGACGCTGCGCCGCGGCGTCCGAGTCCGCGGCCGGCCGGTTCACCGGCTGGGGCGTCGGCCCGCCGAGACCGTGCAGAGCCGCCATCATCGTGATCAGCAACACTCCATCGCCCAGGTGCCCACGCCTCATGTTGCCGCTGCTCCTTTCCTCGGAATCTGCCCCTCAGCCCGTTCGTCACCGCTGCGCGGCCGCCGCAATCAGTCACAAGAGCGCCCCAGTGCCCAGCGCCAGCGGCCCGAGCCTCGTGGGATAGAGCGCCGTGCCCCCGAAGATGTACGCCTGGCAGTACATGACGTTGGTGCCGATGTCCAGGTGCCAGTTGAAGTACTCCTCGGGGTCCACAGACGCCCAGTCGTGGGGCGCAGCCGGGCGCTGGTACGGGTCGATCGCCCAGTTCAGGTCGCAGTGCATCAGTTTGATGGGATGCGGACCCCCCATGTCTTCGTTCCGTTTCATTCTGCCCTCTGTTCCTCTGCCGGCGTCGGCCATCCACTTGAGAGCGCGGAGGTAGTAGTTCTGCGCCGTGCAGTTGAAGAGCTGGCGGATGCGCACCCTTCCTCCGCCCGCCTTGATGGCGTCCTCGGGCACGCCCAGCGCCTGTACGTCGTCAAAGCAATGGGACAGTTCAGCGGGTCAACTTGTAGACGGGCGCTCCGGGTTCAGGTGCATAGGTAACGTAGCGCTGGGGTCGTGGGTTGTCAAGGTCGCTCTCCGCGTCAGCTCTCGAGGTGGCTCTCTTTGAGCCTGCGGTTCTCCAACGTCAGCTCGGCGACCAGGAGTTTGAGACCCTCGTTCGCCTTGCGGAGGTCATTCACCTCGGCAGCGGTTGCATCTGTCATATGCGGCGCTGGGCACGGAGGCAGTTCACCTATGTCCGCTTCGAGCCTGGAGCTGCGGAGACGCCGTTGATCCGATCCGCATGCTCTGGCACAATCGCAGCAGCAACGGTGGGGCAAACCAGTCCCCGAACGCGTAGCGAGTGGTCGTACTATGAATGGAATGACGGCACTGGTCCTTCTGACCGTAGCCGTAGGCCTTGCGGCAGGCGCTGCCCGGGCCGAGGTCGTCACCTACCCGGCGCCCCCAGGGGAGCCGCTCTCGCCCGACTACGAGGTGTGGGCCGACGGGAAGAAGGTGGATGTCTACAGGGCCCGCGTGCTCGACCCGCCGTTCGCGGGCAAGTCGTGGGACTTCGGGGGGCCATATTCGTTCGCCAGCTTCGACATGGCCGGCCGCGTGACGGTGCGCATCACCTCGAAGAAGCCGCTCAGGAACACCGTTGTGCGTCCCCAGTCCGCGGGTGTGAAGCCAACGATGGAGAGCGACAACGCGCTCACCTTCACCCTGGAAGCTCCGCGCAAGGTAAGCATCGAGCCCGATGGCAAGAAGGGGCCGCTGCTCCTGTTCGCCAACCCCCTGGAGTCCAATGCGCCAAAGCCGGGCGACGCGGGGGTCATCTACTTCGGTCCCGGCATCCACAAGCCTGGACGCATTGATGTACGCAGCGGGCAGACGCTGTACCTCGCCGGCGGCTCGGTGGTGAAGGGCGCCGTGGTGGCCGAAGGGGACAACATCCGCATCCTCGGCCGCGGCATACTGGACGGCAACGACTACGAGTGGCGGAAGGGGCCGTACGGCGTCACCGTGGGCGTCCACGGGAGCAACGTAGAGGTCAACGGCATCACCATCCGCGGCTCGTCCCACTGGACTATCGTCCCCCGCGCCAGCCACCACGTCACGGTGCGCAACGTGAAGCTCTGCGGCTCCCGCGTACAGAACGACGACGGGATCAACCCCTGCAACTCGCAGGACGTGCTCATCACCGACTGCTTCATCCGCAGCGACGACGATTGCGTGGCGCTCAAGGGCCTCAACCCCAACGCCCTGAACGCCAACGTCGAGCGCATCACCGTCGAGAACTGCACCCTCTGGTGCGACCGTGCCCGCATCTTCCTACTGGGCCACGAGAGCCGCGCGCCGTTCATGCGGAACATCACGCTCCGCAACCTCGACATCATTCACTTCTCGATGACGGCCTTCCTCCTCGAGCCTGGCGAAGAGATGCGCCTGGAGGACGTGACGGTCGAGAATGTCCGTATCCACGGCGAAGGGCAGCACGAACTGATCCGTCTGAAGCCCACGGTGAACCAGTACATGAAGGTCAAGACACCTGGCTTCATCCGCAACGTGGTCTTCCGAAACGTCGAGGTCGCTGGCCGGCCAGGCCCCTATCGCGTCCAGCTTGCGGGCGCCGACGCCCAGCACAACGTCCGCCAGGTCATCTTCGAGAACGTCGCCATTCTGGGAGAGCGGCTCGTCCGCGGCTCCGCCCCCTTGAGCATCGGCGGCCACGTGGAAGACGTTCAGTTCCTAGCCACCCACCAGGGAAAGTGAGGTCACCCTTGGCGTGAGATCTGGCAGTGGCGTATGATGCCGGCAGCTCCTGGCGTGCCGTGGTGACAACTATGGTGACAACTGCGTGGGGCGCCTTAGCCCCGTTGCCGTTTCTCCTTATCCTTCAAGGGCTTAGGTGGATTGTCCGGGGAAGATTGCGGGGCTTCGAATCCCCCTTCCGGCACCATCTACCCCTCCCCGCCGATTCCTGCCGCCTCTTGCCCATTGGTGCCATGGCCACCGTGGTTCGTGGGACGCGGGGCTAGCCTGCTCTCAGGTTCCGCTGCCGCCGCCTGCCGGCTCGTGCCAGTTCCCGCCGACGACTCGGTGACGAGTGTGGTGACAGATCCGGTGGCAAGTTCCCCGGCCTCTCCGCCCAGCGGGCGCGACCCGGATGTCCGAAGCCATACATGCAGGGGGTCTGAGGCGAAGTTCGTTGGCCGGCTCCCTCATCTGACAGGTGCATCGGCGCCGTGGATGATCGTCAGGATGCCCGCTTTGTCAGACTCGCTCAGGCGCGGCCAGGCGAGCACCACCTCGACAAGTTCCTGAGCAGTTGCCCTGGCCAGAACCGCGATGGCGGCGGCGTGGGCTTTCTTTGCGCGGACCGCTGTACCAGGCGCTGCACCGCTGCCCGCGGCGTGTCGCAACTCATTGTCCTGGAATAGGCTACGGATTCGGCTGGCTGGGTTTTGAAACCGCCCGTCAGCGAGCGGCAGTGCCGCGCAGTGACCTTGTGCCTCCCGGCGACCCGCACCGCAACATACCCTGCGGCGATTGGAGGTCGAAACCGGGAGACGCAGGTAAGAGCCCGGAACGCTGGCGGACGAAAGCCGACCACCCGCGTTCGCGGCTCACTTGCGCGTCGCTGCCTTCACCATAGCGACGATCCCGAACCTGACTGCCTCCGGTAGCCTCTCCCAAGCCGTCACGACCCTCAGCAGGTCGGGCGGGCTCGTGGTCGTCGTTATGCTCGGGTTGTGCTTCCGTTCTGCTTTTTTTGTGCTCCAAGAGCGTCCGGGGTGTGCAGGGTCAGCGACAGCTTCCGTCCTCTCCTCGACAGGGGACCCTTCCATAACTCCTTGCGAATGTCCAGCTTGTGTCGTGTCGTGACCTTCAGATGACGCTCTCGGTCCTCTCCTCAACACTGATGAAAGAGTGGAGGCGGGGGGAATCGAACCCGAATCAGGGCGCTTCTGTAAGGTCTTGTCAGACATAGACATGTGACGCAAGGTTCTCCGGCCCAACGGGTTAGCGATTCCACTGGGTTTCCTCTCTTTTCCCTGAGTTTCCCCATTCTTCCCTTCAAATACTCCCGTTTTACTCCCGTGGGGTCTGCTCGCACCCGGCCCCGGCGGAGCGGCTGAGAGCACCGCGACGAGCCATGTGCGCAGCCCTGGCCTCGGCGAAGCTCGGCGCGCGCAGAGGGCCAGTAGTGTTAGTCTGGACTCGCTGCGACTTGCTCCACATCTGGTCTGCAACGTGCGAGATAGAAACGGGCGAGGAGCCGCACAGCGCCTGGCCACGCGAGAGAGTTCCGTCGCCCGCGTTGACGATCAGGTCCAAAGCCAGATTGATCTCCGTCGCGGCTGTCTCGTCGAGCATGAACTCCAGGATGACCGGAACCCCCGAGGCGCTTTCCTCAGTGGGTTCGGATGGGAGAAGGTCATCAAGCTCCAACCGCGCCAGCCGCTCCAATTCAGCGAGGTAGCTCTTGCGGTCGGGCAAGAGCGCCGAGGGTTCATCGACGCTACGGCCGTGAAGAAGTGTTTCCACGAGCAGAGATCGGCGTTCCGGCACGTCATCGCCCGAGAGCTGGTTGAGTGTGCCCAAGTAGAGTCGCGTCTGCTCGTCGTCAATGTCCCATACGATACAGAAGGCGGACTTGTGGGCCAGCGCTCGAAGGACACGGAGGCGGTTGTGGCCGTTGATGACCTGGAACTTGCCTTTCTCGGTCGAGTGCGGACGAACCGTGAGGGGCTCGTACCGGCCCGTCTGCTCGATGTGGCGCCGAAGCTTCAGCAACAGCTCGGCGTCCATGTGATTGGTCTGTTCAGGATTGGGCACGAGCATCCGCAGGTCGATTTCTCGAAGCATTCTCTAGCTCCTTTCGTCATCAGGAAAGAGTCCGCGTTGGATCGCGGCCGTGGGATTCCGCGTCCATTCGCCCGCAATACTGCATGACCCGCTTGCCAGGTCAGGGTTCTTGCAGGCGCAGAGGTGAACGATGAGACCGTGCAGTTGGGCCTCGTGCGCGACTCGCTCATACATCTGCTGCCGAGTCGTGACCGGGAGAGCGAATACAGAGGAGTTCCGGGCATGGATGGCCATCCGACTCCCCTGCCCGAAAGCTCGGAGAAGCTTGTCGAGCATGCTGGGGTCGCGAATGTGGCGCTTCAACGAATCGGCGACGGAGGGCCGGAGGAATAGGGCGCTCGCGGCAATGTGCTTCACCCCGGCCTCGGCCACGGCGCCGCACACCCTCCCGATTGACTCGGCATCATCGGTCAATCCCGGGAGGATCGGGTCCAGCCGCATCTGGGTCTTGATTCCCGCACGGGCGAGTCGCTTCGCCTGGGATAACCTCACAGCGGGTTCGGGCGCGCACGGTTCGAATACCCCGGTGATCGCGCCATCGAGCGTGATAAGGCCGAGCTGGGCGCGGACCAGAGGAGCATTCTCCTCGAACAGCCTCATGTGCCGCTCTGGAATCAGTCCTTTGGTGAGGAATGCTACCCCGATCTTGCGCCCGAGCAGGAACTCGAGAATCTCGTAGCCTAGATCGAGGACCTCGGGGAGAGGCTGGAAGAGGTCGCTCGACGGGCTGAAGTAGACCGCCTTCGGAGCGCGGCGCTTGCGGGTGAGTTCGTCGCGGAGCTTGTCGAAGGTGTTCGTGTAGAACGTCACCTTGTCCTCGCCGGGGTACGAACTGTAACTGCGCGTGTAGCAGTAGAGGCAGCCGTGAGCGCATCCCGCGGTCAGGTTCACCGTCGGGATCTGCGATAGACAGGCGAGCGACGAAGGCGTCAGGACAGCCGTCTTCCGTTCCGCAAGGACGACATTCACCATAGCCGCTCTCCCTTCAGGGATTCGAGACCAGGGTCGGTCACTCGAAGGAGCGCGTACGAGAAGTGGCCCTTCAGTCCCAGCGACCGCGTCATGTCCACGGCCACGACCTCCGGGGAGCGGATTCGCTGACGGTGGGCCAACAGGTCCTGTGGCCTCATGTCCGCATCCTGCAAGACGACCAGGGAGCAATCGTCAAGCAAGCGCTCCAGCACACTGTCACCATCGCCGGTGAGAAGGCACTCCGGCCGGAGACTCCTCAGCGCGAAGAACTCGGCATCGCTATCATGACGCCGCCAAGAGCTGTCATTCCCTGATGCCGTCAGGCGGAACAGGCCCTCGAAGTACCTGGACAGCGACGCCTGCGCAAACGTCCGCCCCGCATCAAGCCAGACGCGCGCGTTGGAGACATCAAGCGCTTCGGGGCCGCGCCCGTCCGGTCCCAGGCAGCGGGTTGGCAAGCAGTCGCCCCATTCGGGCTCGATGCCCCGCCACCCAACTGAGTCGGCAAGCTCCTCGGCAGGGGCAGTACCCACGCTGAAGTCGCTCAGGTTGTTGAAGAAGCGCGACACAAGCCCGATTCGTGCTCCGCTAGCCCGTGGTAACCGCTCCCTGGCGGCGAGCCAACGCCGATAGTCGCTTCCGACCACTGCGACGCAGTCGATGCTCGATCTCAACTGCCTCCCGCCGAAGAAACGGCTTGGGTCGCTCAATGTCAGATCCACCATCCAGACGCGGAACCTTGACGCGGTACCTCGATTCGCGAGAGACCTGCGAACTTGTTGGCAGAGACGGGCCGAGAGGATGCCACTCCCGGACCCGACGTCCACAAGTTCGATGTCCACCATGGCGTCTGACCGAGGGCCCTGCAACTCGGAGCCATGCGTGAGATAAGGGATGACGACCCTTTCGGCGATGCGGAGAGCGCGTTCATCGCCGCGTGGGTCTGTGCCAAGGCCGATCTGCTGCTCAAGGGCATTGATGACCCGGAAGCTCTCTCCGCGCGCGCCCTGGTCCGCCGACAGGTAGAGGAGGATGGAGTTCTCGGAATCCACGCAAAGCCGGTGCTGGCGGTACTGGTAGAACAGGCCAGGGGACTGCCCGTCTCCGGCCGGGATGAGAGGCAAGAACTGGCAGTCGTCCAATGCGTCGGGCGTCTTGAGCTTGGTGAGTAGGTAGCACGGGTTACGCAGCGAGGTTGTCGCCGCAGCCACTGGTCCTTGAGCGTATCCTGCCGCAGCGATGCCAAGGCACTCGAACCCGAGCACCCGCTGAAGTGCCGACCTCACTGGTGGCGACGCTGGCTTCGCCAGATTGTCGGCAAGTGTGGAATCGAGGAGGGCGAAGTACCTGAAGCAGTACTCGCGGCGGAGCGAGGGGGCGAGCCCATCACGGATGTAGCGCCCCCAAATGTCGTGGAGTCGCTCCAGCCTTGCCATCACCTCGGCGTGGCCGAGCGCGAGCACAGGTTCCCAGTAGTCTCCCCAGCCCTGAGCCTCAACGATGAACCGACCATCAGGCCCAACGTCGAGCCGTTTGAGGAGCACCTCGCGCTCCAATAGGCCCAGAAGGCGACCGCGGCAATGGACCCTGGCCGCAGCCATGGCGGGGACCAGTACGGCAGCCATAGGTAGGCCTCCTGCTCAAAAAGAAAGGGTCCGCCTTCCCGCAGCCTCGGGGCTCGGAAGTGGACCCTGATTCGTCCCGAAGGACGGTAAAGGTATCTCTACCCTTTAGGGGCCAAGTGCAAGCACTCACAAGTCAGTTGAGTGAAGGCACTCGCAAGTCGTTTGGCGATCTGGTATGAGTGAGGTTTTTCTCCTTGAGGAGCAGGGCATGTCAGAAATGGGTGCGAACAGAAGAAGAGGCGGAAGATGGTGATGGCTGTGCGACGGGGCCATTCCATGCGGTCCGTAGCCGCCAGGTTCGGGGTGAGCCTGCTGACCGTACAGCGGTGGGTCGAGCGCGCTCGTGGCGCGCGCCTGGACCGCGTGGACTGGTGCGATCGCACGAAGGGCAGACGCTGTGCGGTGAATCGGACTCCCCGGGAGACGGAGGACCTGATCCTTGCCGTTCGGCAGGAACTCAAGGAAGCCAGTGACTTGGGCTACTACGGTGCTGTGGCGATCCATCAGAAGCTCGCTGCGATGGGGCACCAGGGGATTCCCAGCGTTCATGCCATTGGCTACATTCTGGAGCGCCGCGGTGTGCTGGACCCGTCCAGCAAGGTGCGGCGGCCGGCGCCTCCACGAGGGTGGTACTTGCCCGATGTGGCCGCGGGGAGGGCCGAATTGGACAGCTTTGACTTCGTCAAGGGCCTTGTGATCCAGAACGGCCCGGAGGTCGAAGTCCTCAACGGGATTTCGCTGCACGGGGGCCTGGTCGCCTCTTGGCCCATGGCGGGCGTGGCGGCAAAGGACGTGGTCCAATCCCTGATTGAACACTGGCAGAGCTTCGGGCTGCCACAGTATGCCCAGTTTGACAACGATACGCGGTTTCAAGGCCCCCACGTGCACCCCGACGTGCTGGGGCGTGTGATACGTCTTTGCCTGAGCCTCCGCGTGGTGCCGGTGTTCGTTCCGCCCCGAGAGACCGGATTCCAGGCTGCCATCGAGAACTTCAACGGCCGGTGGCAGGCCAAAGTCTGGGCACGTTTCCATCACGCCTCGCTGGAAGCCCTGAGCCAGCAGTCTCGCCGCTTCGTCATGGCCAGCCGCCGGCATGCCGCCGAACGGATCCATTCGGCCCCCGAAAGGACCGCCTTTCCCGAACGCTGGCGCTTGAGCCTGCAGGCGGTTCCCAAGGGACGCCTTGTCTACCTCCGTCGCACGAGCGACCGAGGCGAGGTCAGCCTGCTCGGCCACACCTTCTCGGTTGACCCTCAATGGCCTCATCGCCTCGTGCGCGCAGTCGTCGAGCTCGAGGAGGGACGAACCCACTTCTTTGCTCTCCGCAGGCGCGACCCCCGCAATCAGCCTCTGTTGCGCACGGTCCTCCATCGAGTCCCTCTCAGGCCCTTCAAGGAGTGACTTGCGTGTGCTTGCACATGCCATGCGACCTTCACTCAACTGACTTGTGAGTGCTTGCATTTTGCCCTTTAGGGCAAGTTCTCACGCGGTCCGGCCCGCGTGCATGTCCCGTCTGATCACTCCTACCACCTCCCCGCCATACCGGAACTCCCGGCGCTCCGGATCGACTTCCGTTACCCCGTATGCCGGGTTGGCCGGAATCAGGAGCACCCTGTTCGGCTCGCGGCGTAAGCGCTTGACGGTGCATTCACCCTCGATGATTGCGACCCCGACCTCATTGCTGTCGAAGTCAGGCTTCTGGCGGACCACCACTAGGTCGCCGTCCAGGATGCCTTCGCCGATCATGCTGTCGCCCTTGACGCGAAGGCAGAAATGCCTCCCGTCCCGGGGGAACATCTCTCCGAGGTGCAGGTAGTCCTCGATGTTCTCTTCGGCGAGGATCGGCGCTCCCGCCGCCACCAAGCCGACGACCGGCAGGCCGAGGGTCTCCTCGTACTCGCGGGTGAGCCCGAGGCACCGCTTCTCCCCGGCCCTGACCTCGATGTAGCCTTTCCGCTCCAGGGCAGCCACATGGTCGCGGGCCGCCGTCGGGGAGGAGAACCGGAACCTGGCCGCGATCTCCCGGACGCTCGGCGGCCGCCTCTTCGAGCAAATCTGCTCGGTGACGTAACGCAATACGGCAGCCTGCTTGTCCGTCAGCGCTTCCACGCCCTTCCTCTCAACTCATACGTATTATACTGCGCGTACGCGCGGCTGTCAAGTACTTTTTTTCCGGGATTCTGGCAGGCTCACCGGCCCCTCAAGCAACAGAAGCGAGCCATGGTAGGGGAGTCGTGGAATCTCCCGGTGAGACCCTCTCCATTGGCGGGTCAGCCTGTCGGAGCCCGATCAAAGCCAAAATGAAGCCATAAGTCGTGTGATGTCAAGGACTTGTGGAGGCGGGGGGAATCGAACCCCGTCTTGACTTGACGTAAACCATTGGTACACAAGGACGGGCGGGCCGCCGAGGCCCGCCCGTCACCATATACGTCACCACGGAAGGGGGGAATCGGCCCTTTTCGGGCGGCCGGAAGCTCAGTAGTCCTCGGGCCGCATGAGGGTCCAGCCGCCGACGTCGTTGGCGATGAGCCAGAGGCCAGGCGGGACTTGCCAGATGCCGCCCCTCAGTGTGCCATGTCGCAGCTTCGCGCGCAAGACTCCTTTCAGTGCGCCAGGTTGCTTGACGGATTGCTCAAGGGCGGCGAAGAGTCCGCCCGTGACTCGGTTGATGAGGCGCCCGCGGAAGCTCAAGTCCCACGGGGCGATGTCCACCAGGGCGCCGTCGTCCAGAGCTTGGGCGTCGGTGTACACGTCTATGGGGTCGCCGAAGATTGCCCGCAGGGTGTCGTCGGGTTCGGGGGTCATGGGGCAGTCCTTTCAGGCTTGGGGGGCGGGCCGTCGAACAGAGGGCCGAGGCGTCGGGCGGGGCATTCGGTGTGCCAGAGCTTGGTCGGTTGCCATCCGTGCCGGTGGCTCAGGTAGTGCCGGCCCGCCCGCGCTCCGCAGAGGCGGCAGCGGTAGGACCGGTGTTTCGTCTCGTAGTCACAGCGGGGTATGAGGTGGCCGGTGTCAACCCAGTCGTGGGCGAAGCGGCCGCGGTCGTGGGTGTGCATCTGGGGTTCCTGTCGGTGCCGGCGTAGCCGGGCGCCCCGGCCGCCGGCGGGCCGGGGCGCCGTGGGGGTCGGGTCAGGCGTCAAGCTCCATTCTGTGAATCGCCGCGCGGATGTTGCCCTTGCACTGGCCGAGGAGGTTGACGTAGTAGGAGTCGGGCTTGCCGTTGATCCCCTCTTGCTGGGCGATCCACTTGAGGCGCTGGGCGCCCGGCCCCGGCCCGCCGTCGCGGGTGGCGAGTCCCTGGGTGGTGAACCAGACTCCGTAGCACCGGGATACGAACGGGGAGTCAACGCCCCCGAAAAGCTCGTCCGGCTTGGTGTTGCTGGTGAAGATGACCGCGCAGCGCTTCGGCATGGTCTCCGAGAGGGTGAGCCACAGGCTGATCGCTTGGGGGGCGGCGATCTTGTCCACTTCCTCGACTATGACCACTTTCCAATGGGAGCCGAAGAGGGCCGTATGGGCGAGGGTGTCCTCGACTTCGCGGACCCGCCCCGCCGTGCATTTCCCGGCGGGGATGTGGTCAACGTGGCATTCGTCAGCGCCGAGGGTCTTGGCAACGAGTCGCGCGACGGTTGACTTGCCGACTCCCGCCGGCCCCGTCAGGAGCAGGACCAGCGGATCGCCGGACTCAAAGGCTTCAACGGTCAGGTCGGCGATCCTCTCGATTGCCTTGTCATTCCCCACGACTTCGGCCCATGTTTGGGGGCGGTAGCGGTCAGCTAGCATGGCGAGACTCCTTGTCGTTGCGGGTTGCGGTCAGGGTCAAGGCATTCAGGCGGCGGGCGACTTCG
>VGYV01000213.1 GCA_016872855.1 Planctomycetota bacterium | reverse complement strand
TCAGCATCTCCTCGCAAGGCGGCCTCGTCCCTCACCGACGCCTATCTTATTTGCTCCGCCGCGGGATTACAATAGAAATCTGGCCATCTTCTCAGCAATTCCCGGGCCGACTAAATCGACAGGCCGTGAAGGCGGGACTCCCAACGAGTTCACGCTTTGGGCAACATGCCCTTGAGGTCTGCCCCCTCCGCTTGGTGGCGCCCGAGGCGAACCGCGCCCTTCGCGTTAAGCGGCGTTAATCACCCAGAGGCTCTAGGAGGCATCGCGCGGCGAGCATGCGGCGAAAGCGCTCCTCGCCGCAAGTGAAGCAGTTGCCTGGGCTTATGGCTCCGCGCCGCCCGGCCCAGAGGCCCCAATGACCCACTGGCCTAATGTCCCCTCCGGAACGCCAGGAAAGGCCATTTCTGTGCGTTTTTCCGGAGAGCCGCAAGTGCTTGTGGCGTAAAAAGATACGGCCTGAAGGCCGCACTACGAACCGGTCAGCCGGCGTAGGAGTGGAGGCTGGGGAGGAGGAAGTTGACGCCGAAGTAGGTGAAGAGTGTGGCGCCAAAGCCGAGGATGGCGAAGATGCTGTTGAGCATGGGCAGGCGTTCGGCCGCGGCACCCTTGCCGCCTTTGACTAGGCGGTAGTGGAGGTAGATGCCGTAGACGAACCAGGTGATGAGGGACCAGGTTTCCTTGGGGTCCCACCCCCAGTAGCGTCCCCAGGCCTGGCGCGCCCAGATGGCGCCGCTGACGATCCCCACGGTGAGGAGGAGGAAGCCGAAGGCCATGGTCTGGTACGAAAGGGCATCCACGACGCTGCCCGCCTCGCGCTTGCGCCAGATGAGGAGCCACAGGAGTGCGAGGAGGAAGGCGGCGAAGAAGGCGCCGTAGGCGACCATGCACGTCAGGACGTGGAAGACGAGCCACTTGCTCCGCAGGGCGGGCATGAGGGCGCGGGGGGCCATGTCGAACAGCGACGTGGCGGCCAGTATGGCCGCGACGCCCAGGCAGGCGGCTGCCTCGAGGCCGGGGAAGTGGACAAAGCCGCGCGAGACGAAGTAGACGAGGCAGAGGCCCCAGGCCATCCAGGTGAGGGATTCGGGCATGTTGGAAAAGGGCGGATAGCCCGATTCCACCCAGCGCGTGACGATGAAGGCGCTGAGCGCGGCGAAGCCGGCCACGAGCGCGAGGTTCACCAGCCACCGCAGGCCGGAGAGCCAGGTGGGCGAATCCTCGCGGCCCGCCCGGCGGCGAGCGGTGGTGATGATGGCGTGACCCGCCGCCAGCACCAGCCCGCCCAGGAAAATGCCAAAGGCGATTTGCCAGAAGGTCTCATGCATTCTGGGTCCATCCAGAGATTGGCCACAGAGGCACAGAGGACACAGAGCGGAGAGTCATCTGGGTTTCAGACCCCATCGCCTTGGTTCCTCTTCTCTGCGCTCTCTGTGTCTCTGTGGCAGGTTTGCGCTTCCCTCCCCGCCTTGCGGCGGAAGAGCGGCTGGATGTAGAAGACGAAGGCGATACCGAGGGGCATGAGGATGAAGCCGGCAAAGACGAATGGCACGCCGGGGTCGTGGACGACTTCGAGGGTCGAGCTGCGCTCGGTTCGGGGGTCGAAGCCCGACTGGTAGATGGTGTAGCGTCCGACCGTGAGGGGCTCGTTGACGCGGATGGCGGCCTGCCGGGTCTCGTTGCCGTGGGCGTCGAGAATGGTGACGTGGCTGGTATAGCTCTTGACGGGGCCGGGCAGGTGGCCCAGGTAGCGTAGCTGGGGGCCGTCGTTGGCTGCTCCGTGGCCGTGGAAGGCGTCGAGATCGTGCCGGGCGTAGAGCCAGCGGGTCCTCTCGCCCTCGGGGGTCTTCACGCGCACCTGGATGGCTGGGTTGATGGGCTGGTCGGAGGCGGAGATGACCTTCTTCTCTTCGAGGGAGTAGACGAAGTGGGGGACGTAGCGGAGGACCTCGATGGTCGTGCCGCCGGAGCCGATGGGGGTGGGCTGGCCGATGAGCAGGCGCTCCTCGCGCTGGGGCTGGCCTGGCGCCGGCGCGACGAGCAGCACCTCGCGGGCCGCATCGTAGCGCTCGATGTCGAAGTCGTCGAGCCGCAGGGTGAAGCCGAGGGGCGCGGTGCGGACCCGCACCCGTCCGTCCGCCGTCGCCTCCTGTCCCACCTGGAAAGCGTCCGATGCCTCGCCCTCGGCTACCGTGAGGACGCCTTCGCTGCCCGCGAGGCCCTTGGCCAGCGCGCCGGCGACGATGAGGACGATGCTCAGGTGGACGGCGGCGGAGCCAATGCTCCGCACGCTCCAGCGCAGGCGCGGCACCGTGCAGGCCACGGTGCTGGCCACGAAGAGCGACAGGAGGGCCAGGAACCACCAAGTGTGGTAGAGGCGGTTGAGGTCCAAGAGTTCGATGAGTAGGCCGAGCGGGCGGCCGTACCGCCCGATGGACTGGGCAACGGACTGGGCGACGGTCTTGTTGGGGTCGTACGGCTCCTGCTTGACGAGTGTGCCGATGATGCAGGCCACGGCGATGATGGCCATGAGAATGAGGGCGAAGCGGACGGAGCGCAGGGTGCGCCACCAGCGGGCGAGAAGCGCACGAGCCGCGAGCCGCGAGCCGCGAGCTTCGAGCTTCAGTTCAGAAGCCCCGTGGCTCGCTGCTCGTGGCTCGCCGCTTGCTGATACGGTGCTCATTTCGTCTCCCCGAGGCGGACGGCCTCCGCTGCGTCGGACCGGACCTTCTTGAGGATGGCCTTGGCGTAGTCGAGGTTGTGGACGGCTTTGCCGTAGCGGACGAGGTTGAGGTTGTGGCGTGCGTCGGCCAGGCGGGCGAGGGCGGCCTGGCGGCGCCCGTTGCCGGCAACGGGCACCCGCTCGTCGGGGAGGGCCTTGGCGGCGGCCTCGGCCTTCTCGAACTCCTCGCTCGCCTGCCTCAGCGCGGCGTCGGCCTCCTTCTTCCAGTCGGCGAGCATGCCCTCAACGTCCTTGCCGTGGCACTCGATGCAGGCTCTCTCGCCAGCTTCGTAGGTGGACATGGGGCTGTGGCCTGGGATGCCGCCGAGGATTTGGTGGCAGGCGATGCAGTGGACCTTGGCGAGGGACATGGCGCTGGGCTGGTCCTTGACGCCGCGTGCGCCGGTGCCGCGGTAGAGCTGGGCCGAGGAGTCGTGCTTGCCTGTGTGGCAACGGTTGCAGGTGGGGTCCATTGGCTCCGGCTCGGGGTTGCGGCCGTGGCGGATTTCGTTGTGGCAGTGGAAGCACTCGACCTTATGGTCGGTGACGTGGTTCTTGTGCATGAACTCGTGGTCGTCGAACCGCGCCAGGCGGTCGGGCTCGCTGTGGCAGCCGATGCAGACCTGTTTGGGCACGCGGCCGTCGCCCTCGACGGAGTCGAAGTGGCACTTGTAGCAGGGCACCTTCGGGTAGTCGGCGTGCTTGTATTCGTTGCCGCCCGCGAGCTTGAGGGGCTTCGCGGGCACGTCGTGGCACCCGGTGCAGCCGGCCACGGGTTCCTCGACGCGGCCCTTCTTGAGGTCCTTGAAGTGGCAGGTGAAGCAGACGGACTCGGTGACGGTGATGTGGGCGCCCTGGACGATTTGGGAGTGACAGGTCTGGCAGCGGAGCTTCTTGCCGCGGCGCAGATCGCCCAGGTGGTGCTTGTGGTCGAAGTGGACGCCCTTGAAGGTCACTTTGCCCTCGAGGAGGCGTGTGTCGTGGCAGCCGGAGCGCAGGCACGAGGCGTCCTGGACTTCGGCCCGGGCCTGGGTGGAGTAGGTGCCTGTGAGGTAGGAGACGAGCATGGAGCTGGCGCGGAGCTTGGCGGCGATGGCGTTCTGGAAGCCGGGCGGGAAGTGGCATTCGATGCACTCGACGCCCTTCTGGCCGTGGGTGGAGGTCTTCCACGACTCATAGTGGGGCTTCATGATGTGGCAGGACTTGCAGAACCAGGACTTGGTGCTGACCCAGAGAAAGGTCCCGCTGCCTGCGAGCATGAAGAATAGGATGAGGAACAGCCAGCCGCGGCGCCGGAGGCGGAAGCCGAGGCGGCGGGCCTTGTCCCGTTCGACGCCGAAGAATGAGAGGAGCTTGCGGCCCATCGGGCGACCTCACTCGTCGCCGCCGCCCTTGGGGCGGGGGTGGGCGATCTTGGGCCAGAGCTGCTCGTAGTCGAAGCCCACCTTCTTCCCGTCCTTCGTCGTGTAACGGTCGGGCTTCCAGGAGGGGGCCGTGTCGTTGTGGCAGCCGAGACAGGTCTTCTGGTCGCCGGTGATGCGTCCGAGGGCGACAGCCTGCGCCTTGTCCTTCATCACCTCTTTGCTCTTGTAGCCGTCGCCCGGGCCGTGGCACGTCTCGCACTGGACGCCGTCCTCGTGCGAGAAGCCGTCGGCGCGCCACTCGGCGGCCACGTCGAAGGCCACGGCGTGGCACTTGAGGCATTTTTCGCTCTTTTCGGGCGCGTCAATGCCCAGCTTCTTCGCCGTCTCCTTCGCGGCGTCGGTCAGCAGCGTCTTGTAGGCCTCGGCGTGCTTGGTCTTCTCCCATAGGCCGAGCTGATTGCCCTGCTTGGCGGTCTTGTGGCACAGCTTGGCGCACTTGCCCACGCCGATGTACTTGTGCTTCGGCTCCGTCGCGGCCACGGCCAGCAGCGCCGCGCCCCCAACACCTAACGCCAGCGTCACGACACAACTCACTCTCAATCTCACGGTCACGCCTCCTGATCACGATGACAAGCGCAGGGTCCTTCCTCCTCTCTCCCCGCCAGCAAAAGGCGTGCCGCGTTTCTCCCCCTCTCCAGGCCGACTTGTGCCGCGGGCGCAGCGTCCCGGGGGCCGCTCCTCCTCTTGCCGTTCTTACTCTTGCGAATCGGCGCGCGCGACGGCCACCGCGGGCGGGAACCGGCCGCCAAGGGCTTAGCTCGCCGCGTGATTGCCCCGGGGTGTGCGCCGGCACGGGGTTTGCTCCTTGCGCGAGTGGGGGTGTGGGCCGGGCGCCTCGCGCGCCGCTGGGGATTGCCTGGTATGATCGGGTTCACCAAGCTTCTGTGCGGGACAGCCACGGCGGCCGAGGCCGCGCGGCAGCAGGCGTCGGGCCGCGTCGAGCCCGGCCTCCTCCACTTCTCGACCGATGAGCGGCCACTCGTGGTGTGGAACGTCACGCACCGCTGCAACCTGCGATGCGTGCACTGCTACCTGGACGCCGGCCGCCGCGCGTCCGAGGCGGAGCTAAACTCCGAGGAGGCGATCCATCTGATCAACGACCTGGCGGCGCTGGGCGTTCCGGCGCTCCTTCTCTCCGGCGGCGAGCCGCTGTTGCGCAAGGACACCCTGGGCCTCGCGCACTACGCGAGCGAGAAAGGCGTCCGCCCCGTCCTCTCCAGCAACGGCACGCTCATCACCCACGAGCTGGCCGCGCGCATCAGGACGGCCGGCATCCAATACGTCGGCGTCAGCCTCGACGGCCTCGAGGCAACCCACGACCGCTTCCGCGGCAAGCCCGGCGCCTTCCGCGACGCCCTCGCCGGCATCCAGGCCTGCCACGCCGCAGGGGTGCGGACCGGCCTCCGCTTCACCCTCACCGCCCACACCCGCGCCGACCTGCCCGGCCTCCTCGACCTCGCTGAGGAACTCCGCGTGTCGCGTTTCTGCCTCTACCACCTCGTCTACGCGGGGCGCGGCACCCAACTCAAAGACCAGGATGTCACGCCGAGCCAGCGGCGCCAGGCCGTGCAGCTCCTCATTGACCGCGTGCTCGACTGGGACCGCCGCTGCGTGCCCATCGAGGTGCTGACGACCGACCAGCACGCCGACGGCGCCTTCCTCCACGCCTGGCTCGCCGCGCGCGACCCCGACCGGGCCGCCGAGGCGCGCCGCCTCCTCCAGCGCCAGGGCGGCTGCTCCGCGGGCTGCAAGATCGCCAGCATAGACCCCCTGGGCAACGTCCGCCCCTGCCAGTTCTGGGGCCACGCCGCACTCGGCAACGTGCGGGAGCGCCGGTTCAGCGACATCTGGCGCCACCCCGCCAACCCCCTCCTCTCCCAGCTCCGCGACAGGCTCCACCGCGTCAAGGGCAAGTGCGCGAGCTGCGCCCACAAGGACATCTGCGGCGGTTGCCGCATCCGCGCGCAAGCGGTCCACGCCGACCTCTGGGCCGAGGACCCCGCCTGCTACCTCTCCGAGCAGGAACGCCTCGCCTGCGGAACCTCCAGCGCAAGCGCCCAGCCCCAACCGCGCGAGTCGCAGCGGGAACGTCTCTTGAGGTAGCCCCCCGTTGCGTTCCCCGTTCCGCGCCGTGCGAATACGCCGCGCGAAACCTCGCCGGTGGCGCGAAGGGTCCGGACGATACGCGGCCGCGTCACCCCCGGCTAGAATCCCCCCCACTCGCCCCAACTGCCCGCCGGGGCCTATCGCCAGAGGCGCGACGCAGGCCCGAATGGCGGTTGGCACGGTTTGTGCATCTGGACAACCTCAGGTTGGTGTTCCGCAAGCGCGTTCTCTGGGGGCCGTGGACCCGTGAGGAACCGACTCGCTACGTTTCCCGCCGAGGCCCTCCAACACCTCGGCCTCCTCATCGCGTTCATCCTTCTGCTGGCCGGGAGCGGCTTTGCGACGGCCCAGCCCGCGCTCGCCGCCGGCCTGGTCTTCGTCTTCTCGTGCTTCTACCTCGTTGCGGCCACCACCACGGCCCGCGCGCACTTCCTCTACCCCACCATGCTCCTGGGCGCCGCCTCGTACTTCCTCGTGTGCCACGCCCTGGGCGCGCCGGGCACCCTCTTCCCCCTCCTCTCCGTGCCCCTTGTGGTGGCGCTGTGGTTCGCGGGGCGGCGCCTGTCGACCACGCGGCCGGCCTTCGCCGGCGCCGTCTTTCGGGCGATGCACATCACCGTGGCGGTCTTCACGGCCTGGGCGCTCGTGCAGGCCCCCCGCCTGATGTCGGGCAATGGCGTGGGGCAGTTCGTGGCCGGCGCCACGTTCCTCGGCTACGCCGCTCTCTACCTCGCTCACTGCTTGGCCCTGGGCCGGGCCCGGTACATCTACACATGTTCCGCCTTCTTGCTGTTCGGCAGCATGATGGCGGTGGCCGCGGCCACGTCGTCCGTGTTCGCTTGGCTGCCCGCCGTGGCTTCGGCGGGGGCCATGCTCTTCGCGGGGGCGCAGGGACGCCGCGCCCCCCTCTCCCTCGCAGGGAGAGGGAAGGGAGAGGGTGGGGGTGCCACGCAAGCCCAACCCTCCCCCTGCCCCCTCCCTGGAAGGGCGGGGGGGAGGCCGCGGGGCTTCTACGTTTGCGGCGCGGCGGCGCTCTTCGTGTCGCTGCTGTTCGCCGTGTCGCGCTGGGGCTTCTTCCTCCTCGGCCTGGCGCTCGGCGCGCTCGCGCTGTGGCCGGGCTACCGCTGGCTGGCCGACGCGGTGGGCGACGTGCGGCGGGCCACGCTGGCCGACCGCGCGCTGGCGAAGTGGCTCTTCCTGGGCTCGATGGCGCTGAGCCTGCCGCTCGTGCCCGTGCTCTTCGCCGCCCCGGGGTCGGGGGATGTGCCGCTGGCCGCGCTGGCCTTCGGAGTGTTCTTCGCCTGGATCGCCTTCGAGCGCCGGCGCGAGGCGGCGCCCCGGAACGTCTACGTCCTGCCTGCCGTGTTCTTTCTGTCGGCGGGCGCGCTGGGCCTTGCCCGCTTGATGCCTGGGCCCGTGGCGGTCGGGTGGCTTTGGGCCGCGCCGGTGGCCGTCTTCGGGGGCATATCGCTGTTCGCGGCATGGCTCGCCCAGGCGCAGGCGGGGGCGCAGAACATTGCGGAGTTGAACAACTCTGCAATGTTGCTTCCGCCCGCTGCGGAGGCGCAAAGGGCCAGGGCGCTGCGGGCGCTGGCCGAGGGCTTTGCGTTCCCAGCGCTCTTCGCCTGGCTCGTGGCGCTGCTGGCAGGCGCTCGTGAGGCCGCGCTGGCAGGGGCCGTGGCGGGCGTGGCCTTCGCTGCCGCCAACGGCTCGCGGAGCGCGGCGCGAGAGTTCCTCTACGCTGTGGGTCCTGGCCTGGGGGGTGCGGTGGCAGCCGGGGCGGCGCTGATGCCCGCCGGCGGCGTGTCGCCGTGGCTGGTGTGTTGGGTCGGCGCTGCGCTGGCCGCGGGGCTGATGGCGGCCCTCGAGCGTGGAGTGCGGAGTGCGGAGTGTGGTCTGCAATCAGCAATCGGCAATCGGCAATCGGCAATCGGGCGCGGTGCGGCGTGCCTGGCGTGGGCCGTGCTGTCGGTCGCGGCAGTGGCCTTCGCCGGGGGGTCGGGGCCACGGGCCGTGTTGTGTGCGCTCACGGGCGCGGGTGCCGTAACGGCGCTCCTGTCCGGCTTCGTTTGTAGTTCGGCCTTCAGGCGGTCCTCTTCTGAGCCAGGGGCCGGGCGCGATGTCTTCCGCTCCCTGGTGTCGCTGGGGGCCTGGGTGGGCGTGGTGGCCACGGTGGTGTGGGGGCCGTTCAGCGGCTTGCGTTCCCCGGGTGCTGGGGCCTCAGTGCTCGTGCTGGCCGCGGCGTGTGCGTTGGCGTGGAGCTATGGACGGCTGAAGCGCCACGCTCGGACGGCCGCGGTGCTCTTCTCGCTCGGCTCGCTGCTGGTGATCTTCGGCCTTGTGCCCCAGGCGCACTGGCAGCTCGTCGCCTGCGCGGGCGTGGCGACCGTGCTATTCGCGCTCTCCCTGGCCGCGCGCAACCGGCTGCCCGTCGAGTCGCGTGCGTGGGGGGTCGTGGGGCACCTGACGAGCATCGCAGCGGGCATCGCGGCCCTGGCGCTGGCGTGGCGGGGCAACGGGCCGGCTCTGGCCCTGAGCTGCCTGGCCTTCGTCGTCCTCTACGCCCTCAAGGTGCAGTTCACCGGCGGCACCGGGGTTCGCGTGGGCCTGGTCTGCTGGGCAACGCTGGCGACGCTGTTGGGCGTTGCCGCGTGGGCGGGCACGCCGTATCGCCAGCACGCCTATGTCGTCGCGGGGCTGGCGCTGGTGTGGCTCGCGCTCGGCTATGGGCTGCACAGCCTGAAGCGGCCCGCCTGGCCGCCGGCGCTCTACGTGTGTGCCGCGCTCCTGGCCTCCTTCTGCGGGGTCGTGAGCGTGTTCTCGCCCGTCGCGCAAGGCTCATGGCACATCTTCCTCGTCTGCGGCATCGTGTTCGCCGCGTTGTTTCTCATCCTGCGGCAGGACGTGTTCGCCTTCCTCCTCACCCTGTCGTTCGCCCTCCTTACTTATGACTGGGTGAAGGCGAGCACGAGCCGGTTCACGCAGGACGTGTTGTTCTACCTGGTGATCGGCGTTTGCGTGCTGGGGGCGTTCTTCCTGCTGCCCTATGCGAAGCGGCTGGTGGACCGGTTGGGCACGCTGCCGATGATCTCGGTCTTCACGTGGCGCGGGGCGGCGCTGGTGGCCGTGCCAGTGTTCGGGTTGGGCACGCTCACGCTGGGCGCGTACTCGGTGAAGCTGACCGAGCACCCGAAGTTCTGCACCTCGTGCCACTACATGGGCGAGTATTACGAGAGCTGGCAGCACTCCTCGCACCGCGACGTGGCGTGCGTTCAGTGCCACTACGAGCCGGGCGTGGGTGCGGAGCTGGAGGGGAAGGTCGCCGGCCTCATTCAGCTCGTCAAGTACATCTCGCACGCCTACGACAACAAGCCGCACGCGATGATCAGCAACGCCTCGTGCATGCGCAGCGGCTGCCACGCGGGGATGGACCACAACAAGGAGGCGCTGCTCTTCCACGGCAAGGTGAAGTTCAGCCACGAGAAGCACCTCAGCGGCCACCCGCGGGGCAAGGAGCTGAACTGCGTGAGCTGCCACGGCCAGATGGTGGAGGGCCAGCACATCAGCGTGGCCGAGACGACGTGTCTGACGTGCCACTTCTACGGCCGCGGGGCCAAGCCCGTCGCTGCCGGCGAGTGCCAGACCTGTCACGTCGTGCCCGAGAAGCCCGTCAAGTTCATGGGCCAGGCCTTCAACCACAAGGACTTCCTGAAGGGCAAGGCGGACGCCCGCTGCGAGCACTGCCACAGCCAGATCACCCAGGGCGATGGCGCCGTGTCGGCCACCCGCTGCCAGAGCTGCCACCTGCGCCGCACCCCGGAAGTCAAGGACCAGGAGAAGTTCCACCTCACGCACGTCTCAGTTGGGCATTTCGACTGCCTTCAGTGCCACGACGAGATTCGGCACGGCGAGGGGATGAAGCCGCATCAGATGATGGCCTCGGCGAAGTGCGGCACGTGCCACAACGGCAGCCGCCATTCGGTGCAGGAGCAGGTCTATGCGGGCAAAGCGGTGGCCGACCTG
Source organism: Planctomycetota bacterium (assembly GCA_016872855.1). Taxonomy (GTDB): domain Bacteria; phylum Planctomycetota; class PUPC01; order DSUN01; family DSUN01; genus DSUN01. Next base: position 2,227 of record VGYV01000213.1, on the reverse strand, counting down.
CCAGCCGAGCCCGACGCCATGTACAAGGCCGGCGTGGCCTGCGACGGCTGCCACATCGAGGCCAAGCAGGTGGCGGTCGGAACCGCGAGTTACACCACCCGCACATCGAGCGCCCGCCAGTGCGCCGGCTGCCACGGCGACAAGGACTACGGCGACATGCTGGCTGACTGGCAGAAGGAGACGCGCGAGCGCGTGGCCAAGCTCGACCCGCGACTGGCCGCGCTCGACGAGGCCCTCCAGAAGGCCGGCGCGCCGCAGGGCGGGGCCGACGAGGCGCGCAAGCTCCTCGCCGCCGCCAAGGGACGCGTCGCGTGCGTCGTCACCGACGGCAGCTACGGCGCCCACAACTACAGCTACATCTCCACCCTTCTGAGCCGCGCCGAGGCCGAGGCCAAGAAAGCCTCCGCACTCCTCGCCCGCGTCGAGGCGACAAAGGGAGGCCAGTGATGCTCTGCGTGCCCGATGGTACGAGCTTCCGGCGCTTCCACCGGCCCAGCCCGCTCCGGCGGGCGGCAGGAGGTAGCCACGGGCGTAAGCCCGTGGGACACGGCGCCCCCCCTGCTCAGCCCCCGCAGGGGGCGGCAGAAGGCCCACCTGCGCGCGTCCTGCGGCTTCTGCCGCCCCCTGCGGGGGCTGGGGTCGGGGTGATCGCTCCCTCCCACGGGCTTACGCCCGTGGCTACCCCCTGCCGCCCTTCGGGCTGGGCCATGCCGCCGGCTCCGAGTCTTTCCCCTGTGCTACTATTGGACAGAATCTTCTCGGCGCGCGCACATTTCCTAACGTCCAACATCGAACGTCCAACGTCCAACGTCGAACGGAAAGCCTCTTCTCGTTCAACGTTCGATGTTCGAAGTTCAGCGTTCGACGTTCGTTTGGTTGCGGCCGAAGGCCGCGCTGGGCCCCTTGGCGCGCCGCCCCACGGCAGACGAGACAATGAAATCCGCGCGTGTGCTCTGCCCAGTCCCGAAGGGACAGCAGTGGTTTGCCGGCGGCTTCAGCCGCCGGATCGGGGGCGCACCCCTGGCCCAGTCCCGAAGGGACGGCAGAAGCCCTTGGGTGGTCCTGGCGCACGAGTCTCTGCCCAGTCCCGAAGGGACAGCAGTGGTTTGCCGGCGGCTTCAGCCGCCGGATCGGGGGCGCACCCCTGGCCCAGTCCCGAAGGGACGGCAGTGGGTTGCCGGCGGCTTCAGCCGCCGGATTGGGCCGCACCCACGGGCCAGTCCCGAAGGGACGGCAGTGGTTTGCCGGCGGCTTCAGCCGCCGGATCGGGGGCGCACCCCTGGCCCAGTCCCGAAGGGACGGCAGAAGCCCCGTGGCCAAGCGGTCCGGAACCCGTCTCTGCCGTCCCTTCGGGACTTGGGTGGTCCTGGCGCACGAGTCCGGCGGCTGAAGCCGCCGGCAACCTACTACGCTCCCTCCGGGAGCAAGACACCGCGGTGCCAACGATCTTGTCCCCTCATTTCCGGGACACCCCACCTGGGTCCCTCTCGTCCCCTTACGCATGACGCGCGACCCGTGACGCGTGACAAGAGGAAGAAGAAGCCGTGAAGTGGGATCTGACAGACAAAGCTCTCGACTCCTCCTTCCGCCACGCCGTCGAGGCGGCGAGCGGCCAGGGCCTCAGCGATTGCTACCAGTGTGGCAAATGCTCCGGCGGCTGCCCCGTGCTGCCCGACCTCGAGCTCTCGCCAAACCGAGTCCTGCGCCTCGTCCAGCTCGGCCTCGAAGACGAGGCCCTCCACAACGAAACCGTCTGGTGCTGCCTCGCCTGCGGCACCTGCAACACCCGCTGCCCGATGAACGTGGACATCGTTCGGGTGATGGACACCCTGCGCGCGATGGCCCAGCGGCGTGGCATCGAGCCGCCGTCCTCGGCGGCGCGCGTGTGGGCCTTCTGCCGCTCGTTCCTCGACTGCATTGAGGAGTTCGGCCGCCTGGGCGAGATCGCCCTCATGGGCAGCTACAACCTCAACTCTGGCCGCCTCTTCACCAACATGGCCAAGGCCCCCTGGTTCTTCCTCAAGGGCAAGGTCGCCCTGTCGCCGCACAAGATCAAGAACATCGGAAGGCTACAGCGTGTTTTCAAGCGAGTCCATCAAATGGAGGAATCCGTAATGCGTAATCCGTAATCCGTAACCAGACAAGAGAAGACTCGGCCTTCCGTTCTTCTCTGGTTACGGATTACGGATTACGGATTACGCATTGGCCGAAGGCAGAAGACCAGATG
>VGYV01000212.1 GCA_016872855.1 Planctomycetota bacterium | reverse complement strand
ACCCCCGACAACCGCCCCGCGCTCGCTCTCAAGTTGAGCCGGGCCGAGGTCCTCAAGGAGGCCGGCTGGCTCCAGCAGGCCATCGAGCTCCTCGAGGCGGCCCGCGAGGAGATAAAGGGCAGCCTGGTGCTCGGGGAGGCCCTGGCCCTCTGCTACAAGGCCGCCGGCCGCCGAGAGCGCGAGATGGCCGTCCGCGAGGAAGTCGCCGAGGCGCGCCCCGACAGCCCCTTGGCGTCCAGCAAGCTTGTCTGGGCCCTCATCGAGTACGGCGAATGGACCAGGGCCGAGGAGCAGTGCCGGGCCTTCCTCAAGCGCTTCCACGATGACCTCGAGAGCCGTGTGGCGGGCGCCATGCTCGCCATCCGCAGGGGCGACTACGCCCTCGCCACGGCAGACTGCCAGACGGTCGCCGGCAAGCACGCCCCGGACGAGCGGCCCTACGCCCTCATCCTGGATGCCATCGTGAGGTCCGGCCAGTTTGACAGAGGCACGCTGGTCATCCGAGGGAGGGAGGGGACCGTCCCGACTTTTGTCCCTGGCCCGTTAGAGCGGGCCGTTCTGGCCGCTGCCGAAGGGAAGTGGAACGAGGCGCTGGTCCAGGCCCAGCGCGGGCTGCGCCTGGCCCCGCGCGACCATCGGCTCTGGATGCTCGCCGGGACCGCACTGGAGCGGAAGGGCGATGTCGCCGAGGCCGTCAAGCGCTACCAGGCGGCGGCGTGGCTCCAGCCCGGCCAGCCGTCCCTCCAGGAGATGCTGGCGCGCATTGCATCGCGGGCGGGCGCGAGCACCGTCGCGGCCGAGGCGTACCGGGCTGCCATCGCCCACGGTGCGGGCCTCGACGTGCAGATGGAGTTCGCGGACGCCCTTCTCCAGTGGGGCCGCGAGGACGAGGCGATCTCGGCCCTCGAGGCCGTGCGGCCCGCCTCCGCCGCCCAACGCGAGGCGGTGGCAATTCGCCTGGCCGAGGCACGCCTGGCAAAGGGCGAGGCCGACGCCGCGCTCGCACTCGTCGAAGGCATCCTCGCCAAAGACCCCGGAGCGCCGAATGCAAAGCGCGTCGCCCTCATGGCGCACAGGGCCAAGGGCGACCTCGCCGCCGCGCTCAAGCTCTGTGAGGCAGCACCCCCAGGGCCCGACGCCGCCACAGCGGATGCCGAACTGGGCCTGCTTCACCTGCTTGCCCAACGCTACAAGGAGGCGAGCGAGAAACTCGAAGGAGCCGTTGCACGAACGCCCGAGGGCCCGGCGCGCGCAGACCTCCAACGGAGGCGGGCAATCGCGTTCCTCGGCCAGAATGCCCCGGAGAAGGCCCTGGCCGTCCTGAAGGAGGCCTCGCCGGAGCCCGGCAAACGGGCGGCGGTCACCGACGCCCTGGTGGTGCTGCTCGCGGCCGTGAGCAGGGGCAATGCCGCTGAGGAACTCCTGGCGCAGACCGCCAAGAGCGACCCGGTCAGGAGCGGCTGGCTGCGGGGGGCGCTCCCGGCCCTGGCGAAGGACAGGGGCCTGGCAGCCACGGTCCTCGCGGCCTACGAGGCCTCGAGCTCGGGATGGCACGGCAAGGCGGGGGAGCTGTTCGCAAAGGCGGCCAGGGTCGCGCCGGACGCCCCCCTCTGGCTCCAGGAGGCGGCGGAGGCCCATGCCAGCGCGGGGCAGCTCGAAGCCGCGCTCGCCCACGCACAACAGCTCGTTGCCGCCTGCCCCAGCACGGGCGAAGCCTATCTCGTTCTCGCCTCCATCCTCGACAAGCAGGGGAAGGCGGACGCCGCTTTTGCCGACTACGCGCGCGGCGCCGCGATGCTGGGCAAGCAGGCGGCGGGGCGGCGGCGCGCCGCCGCCGACCGCCTGCGGGCGGGGGGCAGGCTCGACGCCGCCATCGAGGCCTACCGCGCCGTCCTCGACGCCACGCCCGACGACCTCGCCGCCGCCCGCGCGCTCGCCTGGCTCTACGCCACCCACAAGCCGGACCAGTTGGCCGAGGCCGAGCGCCTGGCCACCCGCGCCGTCGAGGGCGACCCCAGCGCCGCTGCCCGCGACACGCTCGGCTGGATCCGCTTCCTCGCCAAGAAACCCGATGCCGCGCGCCCCGACATCCTGGCCGCCGTCACCCTCGAACCACGCAACCCCCTCTACTACTACCACCTCGGCATGGTCGAGTTCGTCCGCGGCCGCAAGGACCGGGCACGCCGCGCCCTGCGCATCGCCCTCGCGCTCGACCCCAAGCTCCCCGATGCCGAGACCGCCAGGTCCACTCTCAAGGCCATCGAGGCCGAATCGCCCGCCCCCGCCACGCGGCCCTGACAGCCGCAAGGAGAACCCCGTGAGCGACCAGCGAACCCTTCTCGCCTACTTCCCCTCCGAGGAAATCACCATCTACCAGCGAGGGGAGGAGATGGACATTGACCACCCCGACGTGGTGGACCGCCGGGTCGCCGAGGAGGCCGGCGCCTTCGTCATCCACCTCCTCGAGAAGGAGGCCGAGACCTTCGAGAAGATACGGGAGGCGGGCAACTGGAAGAAGCTCGACGCCGCCTTCGCCCAATGGCGCCGTGCCCGCGGCGTCTGAATGCCTTTCAGCGATTCGGCCGCGCTCTCAGCGGCACCAAGACTGCCCAAAGGCAGGCCTCCGAACCAGGAGAGCGACCGGTTTGGAGTCCTGCCTTCAGGCAGTCATCGCTCCAATGAGCCGAATCGCTGAAAGCCACTTAGAAACTACCTCAAAACCCACGCCGGCAACGCAGCCCGCGTGGGTTCTGAGATAGTCTCTTAGCCCAAATGCAGAAGGGCAGCGGCTGTGGCCACTGCCCTCTGGGGTGGAGCGGGCGACGAGGATCGAACTCGCGACATTCAGCTTGGGAAGCCGGAAGCCCTGCGTTCCAAGTGAAAGCCTGTCTGGACTTACGGCGACGCTCCCCGACTTGGGCGCCACTTCTGGCGCTCAACAAGCCCTTCCTGGGGCGCCGGGAAGCCCTCTCCCCGGTGCCCGGCTGCCCCTCGACCTGGCCGAAGTCCGGGCCGCCTGGCGGGGCCTGTCCGCGATGGCTCGGGCGGCGGTCCTGGAGGTCGTGCGGCGCGACTGCAACGCGCGGCGGGAGCGGGACCGGGAGATCGCCCGCGAAGCCTTGCGGCGGGTCCGGCGTCAACGGCGCCTCGCAGGGAGGGCGACGGCATGACGACCCTCGACGCCACGGCCCTGCCCATAGGTGTCCCGCCAGAGGCCCCCACGTGCCCCACGGCGGTTCCGTCGGCCCCCGAGCGGGCTGCCGCACCTTGCCCTGCGGCGGCGGCACTGCTGGCGTCCTGGGCGCGGGAGCGTTGCCCCAACCTGCGCGGCGGATGGCGGTGCGTTGCCGAACACGCGCGGGGCAGGGAGCGCTGCCGGCTCATGCTCGACCCGCCGAAGCGGTGTCCCTGGGCAGAACAGGGGCCGGCACTGTCCGCGCCCGAACCCATCTTCCGCGCCTATCTCCACCTCGCCGGCGGGGCGTGGTGGTCGAGGACGCGCCGCGAGCCGACGCCCCAAGCGCCGCCCGTCGAGGCCCTCACAGCTACGGTGCCCGTCGAGGCTGAGAAGCCCAAGCGTGACGACCTGTCCCCGAACCCGCATGCCGCCGTCGAGGGGGCCTGCCTTGCCGCGGGCCGTGGCGTGGAACGCCTCTGCTCTGGGTGCGGGGCCGTCCCCTTGGCGCCCTTCAAGAAGCTCTGCCCGGTCTGCAAGCGGGCGGCGGCCCGAGCGTCCCGGCGGCGCCGACAGGCCCGCTATCGCCGGAACCTGTAGACACAATCCTTGCGCCAGAGGCCAGAGAACCGCCCGATCCGCCCGCGTTCTTGGGGGGCCTATCCGGACGTGGCTACCACTACACCAGGGGGACGCGGAATGCCCGTAGAATGCCCCGTTTCTGATTCCCGTGCGCTCACTGGTCCGGCGCCCAAGTCGGCGCGGGACCGCCTGCCGGCCACGACCGGCCAAGTGCTCGGCTGTGACCTGGGCTGGGCGCGGGGTCGAAGGGAGTTGCCCGCCCCGGAGTGCTCGACGTGTAACGGGCGGGGCCGCATCGAGGTCAAGCCGGGGATGTGGAAGCCGTGCCCCTCGTGCCGCCCGGCGAAGTAGGGGCGCGGGCGGATGGTCGAGACCGTGCAAGCCGACCTGGGAAGCCGGTACGGGGTGCTGGCCTTCTCGCTCGGGCTTCTCCTCGGCGGGAAGCCGGGGCCTCGCCTCGGCCATGGCTGTCCTGGAGCGGGCCTGGGGCTGGTGTGGTGGGGCACGGGGGAGAACTGCGGCAGGCCTTCCTGGATGTGGGATGGCGCGGCCCCGGACGTCCGGGCCGTCGGCCTGAGCATGCGCCCCATACTTGAGATCGGCATGTGACAAGAAGCTGTCGTGAGCATGGGGATGATACGTGGGGGCCGGCATGTGGCAAGGACTCGGTACGAGAACTGGGGAGCCTGGGGGCAGGGTCAACCGGGCCTCGGGCAGGGCCAGAGCGGACCACGGCAATTTACGCTGTTTGGCGTAAATTGGGGCACATATCCGCCCGTTGTCGTAAAGTGCCGGGGGTGGCGCTGGGCTGGTGGTCGTCGGTGTACGGGGCGTGTCGGGGTCGGGGATGATGGGCTGCGCGTGGGCGTCCGGGGGCCATCCTGAGTTTACGCCAATTGGCGGATTCTCCCGCGAAATCCGCTAAGAATCGTATATTCCGGGCACTTGACAGGGGCGGAAACCTGGGGTAGAATGAAGGTGACACAGCACTGTTGAGGTTGCCCCGATGATCGCAAAGGCTGGACCGCCTGGACGGGATGCCCGCCGATGTCTCGGCAGTGCTGTGTCACCCGTCTAGGCGGTCCTTGCATGAGGGGTCTGGTCATGGACAGGCAGAAGGGCGTGGACGGGGATCGGGTGGAGCTCGGGCTGCGATATGCCACGCTGTCTCGGGCGAGGGTCATTGCGTGTCGGGCGATGGGTCTGCTGGGCCGGTACGCCGAAGTCTCGGTAAAGGTGGATGAAGATGGGCCGGTCGTCGTCGTGGGCACGGACCGGGATGGCGCGAACGCGCTGATCTACGTGTTCTCGCTGCGCGAACCGCTGAAGTGCGCGACGGTGGCACGGTTCGCTTGATCCCCTATCCTGGGGACATGGGCCGGGGGCGCTCGGTGTCGGGCGCTCCCGGCCTTCTCTTTTGGGCCTTCCTTGCGGAGCGGGGGTGTCTGGTGTCGTGGGGGCCGTCGTCGTCCTGGTCATCTGCTCTCCTGACCCGTTGTTGTCGGGTGTCTGCTCCCAGTCCTGGGCGCGCGGGCTGGGGGCCTCGTCGGGCGCGTGGTCAAGGGTCGTCTGGTCAAGCGGGCCGCGGGCCTGGTGTCCTGGGCCTTGCGGGGGGCCTTCCTGGGGCTGCTGCGGGGGCATGGGCGGCGTCTCGAGGAGCGGGGGGCGGCGCCGTCGAGCTGGTCCGCATCCTGGCGCCGTGGTCGGGTGTGGGGTGGGGCTGTTGGGGAGTGGGGCGGGGGCGCTCGTCGTGGTCATGCTGCCGGTCGTTGGGGCGTGGTGGTCTGCTCGGCCACGGGGCCGCGGGCTGCTCGGCGTGGGCGTCCAGTCGGGCGCGGGGGCCTCCGTGGGGGCCTGGGGCAGGGGCTTCGAGCGGGCGCGACAGGGCACCGGGGCTGTGGGGGTGGCGTGGGCAGGCGGGCGCGCGTCCCATCCTGCGGACGTGGGCAGGGGGTCGGGCGGCGGTGGGCAGGCCGTGGGCAGAGGCAACCGGCCGGTGGGGGACCGGGGGGAGGGCCGGAGACCGGTGGCCTCGCCGCCCGCCCCTTGATCCGTCTCTCTCTGGTTGGCAAAAATCCGGGCTTCTCCGCGATTGGGCTTGACAAGTTGGCGCGGGTGTGATAGATATGAGCATCGGGGGGGAGGGCAGGAGTCCACAGTGAGACGCGCAGCGACCGAGACCATGAGCGAAGCGTTGAAGAAGGCGCTGGGCGCGGCCGACGAGTCGCTGCGGGGGATCGCCAGAGCGACAGGGGTGTGCCAGCCCTGCCTCAGCCGTTTCCTGGCAGGTCAGGGGACGCTGCGCCTCGACAGTGCGGACAGGCTGGCGCGGCACTTTGGGATCCGCGTCGTGGGGCCCGAGGGGCCGGAGCTTCGGCGTCGAGGCGGCTCGGGAGCGCCGAACGCGGGGAACGGAGGCACAGCATGAGTGGGCAGAAATCCGGTGTCAGGAAAAGCAGACATCTACTACGCGAAAGCGCACAGAAACATGCTCGTTCTCTCACGTTTGTCTCGGGTTTGTTGCCAGTTTCGCGCCCGGGTCCCTTGGGTCGTTGTGGGGCGGGCGCACAAGCGTGCCAAGTCGTGCCAGTGGGTGACTGGCTGAACGGGCCAGTCTGTGGCGCGGAATCAGATACAGCCCTTCGCGCGTTGGCGGGTTTGGAGGTGAAACGATGAGACCGCGTGTGACGACAACGGACACGGTACGGCCTGGATACCAGCAGCAGCCGGCCTGGACGCTCGCCGAAGCTGCTGACTTTGTGGGGCGCTCGGTGTCCACCATTTGCCGGTGGACCCGGGTGCCCGTCGAGGACGTGGTACACGGTCAACTGACTCGCCAGTACCGGTTCAGGGTATGGGCGGTCGGGGCATTCCGCGTGGACGCGGCGACGTTCAAGGCGTTCGTCCGCAGCAGGATGCCGCAAGGCGATGTCGCGCAGGGGGCCGGACCATGAGCAAGAATCAGCGGATCGTGTTGATCGTGGCTGCGGCCGCCGCGGCGCTCTCGCTCCTGTGGCCGCCCTGGGTGTGCTGGGTGAGCAAGCCGACAGTGGCCCTGCACGGTGGCTTCGAGCTGCCCGGCTTCGAGCTGGGCGGGGAGCGGGCAGAGGCCCTGCGCTATCGCTTCATCTTCGATGGCCCGCAAGAGGGCGACTGGCCGGCCGTGGACAGGGGCACACGCGCGCAGCCGTGGAGTCGAGGCGCCTACATTGACGGCGGCCGGCTCCTCGTCCAGCTCGGGGCGATCCTCGTCGGGGCCGCCCTGGCGTACTTCCTCGCGGGGCAACGGCCTGCTGGCTCGTCCGTGGTGAAGAAGGAACGGTCGGCTGAACTGGAGAACGTGCCGCCAGCGATCACGCCCATCCGTGGGAAGCGGTCGCCCGTGGCTCAACCGAGTGGCCGGCGGTGGCAGTTGTGACGTCTCAGTGGGGCCGAGGCTAGGGTAGCTCCCGAACACGGTACGCTCGCCGCTGCCTCGGCCCTCTCCTTCCAAGAGCGAGTCGGGAGAGCGACCCGATGAGTCTCCGCGACGACGTTGAACCTGTGGCAGAGGGCAACGCAGCAAAGGAACCCGCTGGCTCCCTCGTTGGGAAGAAGGACCTGCAACGGGTCTTCGATCGACTCGAGCAGTCGGCGCCGGAGCTCGCGGAGCGCATCGCTGAGCGGCTTCGCTTGCCCCTGCCTGAGAAGTCCGAACCTGCCACAAAGGCGCCCGAGACGTCGGTCGAGTGGTTCGGGCGGGAGGCGGTGGTCGAGCGGTTCGGGCGGGAGGCGCAGGCGTTCGCAGACCGAGAAATCGAGAGGTGGCCAGAGCACTTCAAACGCCGGGGAATCGTCCCGGCCTTGGAGAACCTCCCCACCATCGTCTTGGCCAGCATGGCGAAAGCCTACGGGCAGTGCATCCCTGAGAAGTTCCTGGGCGACCTGTGTGGCGTTCTGGAGGTCTGGGTCGTCTTGGTGCGGCGCATAGCCGACTCGGAGCAATGTGCGTGGGCCTCGCCACGATACAAGAAGGCTTACTCCCTGCTCCGTGATGCGCGGGGGATGTTCGACTCGCTGCCGCCGCTTCCCCCCTGGTGTCCTGACCCGATCAACGGACTCCGCGACCTATCCGAGTGGTTCTCAACTCTGGGTGTCGAGGGTGGCGACAAGGGCAGCAAGGGTGGGGCTGTGGGCCAGACGTTGCGCCAGATATTCAAGGAGCGCAGGAACGGCAAGAACTCTTGGTACGGAAGGACGTTCAGGACGATCCAGAACTGGGCCTTGACAGACACCGGATTCCCCCTGCCGCTCTACCGCGCGGCCCGTGGGAGCGGGAAGGCGCACCTCTACAATGGTGATGAAGTCGCGGCATACGTGGGAGAGCGCGCGCAGAAGTAGGCCATGAACTAGGCGCTGCAGGGCGTGGGGATTCTGTAAGATCACTCCCGTAAAGCCCACCTGAGAAGCCCACCCAAGCCCACCTAAGCCCACCCGAAGTCATTGTGTACCAAACATTTACGTTGACAGTGGTGCGTTCGTGCCGTATCTTATAGGCAGCGGTGTGAGGATGCCGCGTTTGGAGGATACGAGATGACTCGAACGCGCGACTTGACCCTGAGGGAGCTGGCCCGCGTGACGGGTAGGCACCCCGAGACCCTACGCCGCCTCGCGTGTGTCGGGCGACTGCCTGGGGCCTACCAGATCGGGAACCGCTGGGCTATCTCGCGGGCCGCCGCCAACGAGCTGCGCCGTGTGCCGTGGCCCGAGGGTGAGGAGGGCCACTCGTGAGACCCGCCCCCTCGCCCGCGCCCCCGCCCCCCGACCCCGCCGACCTCGACGCCTGCCGCCTCGTCACCGTCAAGGAACTTGCGGCACTGCTTCACCTGTCGCCTCGGGCGATCTGGACTCTTGCCGCCAAGCGGCGGGCGGGCGTCAACGGCTTCCCTTTGCCCATCTCCTTCGGCAAGAGGGCGACGCGCTGGCGATTGCGAGAGGTGCGTACCTACCTCGATGCCCTGGCCTCGGAGGGCGCGCGTTGAACGCGGACGGCGCGAATGGGGTTGATGCTCTGACCTTCCTCCGGGCCCTGCACGAGGGGGCGGAGGGCTTCGTGGAGTTCCGGGTGAAGCGGAACGGGCGCATGGGGCAGGAGTTCCGGCGCCTGCCCCTCGACGCGCTGCCCCCTCTGCCCGCGGACGGGGACTGCTACTTCGGGGTCTGCCCACGTGCGCGGCGGAAGGGGGATCGGAGTGCCGTCGAGTGGGCGACGTGCCTTTGGCTCGACGTGGACTTCAAGGCGTTCGGGGATGGGGCGGCGGGGGCGGCGCAGAGGCGGAAGGCGCTCGGGGGCCTGGCCCCCAGCATCCGAGTCGCGACGGGCCGTGGCGAGCATTGGTACTGGCCGCTGCGCGAACTTGCCCCCGTGGCCGAAGCCTGCCGGGTCATGCAGGCGCTGCGGGAAGCCGTCAACCCCAAGCTCGACAAGGTGAGCGACCCACCGCGCATCCTGCGGGTCCCGGGCACGTTCAACTGCAGGGGCGGGGAACGGCTCCCGGTGCAAGTCGTGGACTGGCGGCCCGCCCGCCGCTTCAACCTGGGCGACTTTGAGGGCCTGGGAAGGGAAGAAGGGTCGGCGGACGGAGAGAACATAGATCACGGAGTCTACGGCGGCCGGGGGCATGGTGGCATGAGTCTGCTCCGTGGTCCTCTGTCCTCTCTGTCCTCTCTGTCCTCTCTGTCCTCTCTGTCCGTGGACGTGCAGGAACTCATTCGTAGCACGATTCCCACGGCGGTCGGCCAGCGCAACCGCCGGCTGTTCGAGTTGGCTCGGGGACTGCTCGGGGTTGAGAGTTTCGTGGGGCGGCCCGTCGGGGAGCTCGTGCCTGTCCTGCGCGAGTGGTACCGGCTTGCCTATGAGGTCATAGGTACCAAGCCGTTTGACGAAACCCTTGCGGACTTTGCCCACGCCTGGGCGCGGGTTCGTGTGCCTTTGGGGGTTCCCATCATGCAGCAAGTGGTTGACAGTGCCCGCAGAGCGCCGGTTCCTGCGGCAGTTGGTGGACTGGGCAGCAACATCGAGATGCTGGCGCGGATCTGTGTCGAGTTAGCGCGGACGCAGCGCGACGGGCAGTTCTGGCTCGGCTCGCGCCCGGCCGCGAAACTCTTGGGGGATGTGGGCTTTCGAGAGGCCCACAAGCTCCTCTCGCTTCTGGTATCGCTTGGCTTCCTCGAGGTCGTGACACCGGGCACGAGCCTCAAGACAGCGGCGCCCGGCGAAAAACCCAAGGCGACGCGCTACCGGCTCGGGCCGGTGGCGACTCGCGAGTGCTGAGCCGTATGGAAGGTCGGGAGGCAAGGAGGTGTCCAATGGCGGGTGGTGAGAGTGGGATCGAGGTGCTGGCCATCGTCGGCACGGCGCCCAAGAACGCGATGCAGACGGTCAGGGCCCGGCTCGTCAAGGTCCGCGGCCGCGTCTGCGCCGACCTCCGCTGCTTCGCAATGACCGTGGACGGGGAGCAGCCGATGAAGGCGGGCTTCTGTGTCAGTGCGGAAGGTTTCCCGGCCGTGGCTGAACTGGTCAGGAAGCTGGCCCGGGCCGCGGCGGCAGCCGTGCCGGCTCAAGAGGGTACTTCTCCTCGGCGGTTGTCTGGCAAAGCGGACAGCGGCGCCGAAGCCGGGGAACCGGCGAAGGGGAGGGCATGAGCGAGCATCCTGCGGAATCAGGTGCACGCCTTTTGTGAAGGGGTATCTGATGGCGAAACAACGGATGAAGAAGAAAGCCGCGGCTGCAAAGAGCCGGAGGGACGCGGGCCACATCCGCCACTTGGCCGCCTTGGGCCTTGCGAAAGGAGGGCGTTGATCATGGCGAGAACCTATTCGAGTTTGACAGACCCCTACGGGGGCCGCATCCGTGACGAGACGGCAGAGGAACGCAGAGACCGGCTAACCGGCGCGGCGCGGCCCGCGGCTCGACCTCCTGGCGGCGGCTTTGCCATGCACCGCGTGCCCGACCTGTCGAGCATCTACGAGCGCCTGGAGGCAAGGCGTCGGGCATCGCGCTGGTCGGCAGGCGATTCGGGGTTGGCTGCGGCGGCGGAGAGCGCGCTTGGGCCGCAACTGACCAGGGCTCGGCCCACAATACCCTCGCGCAGCCAGCGCTTCCGCCTGATGTCGCCGGAGGAGAAGGCCTTTCGCGCGATGCGCATCAAGGACCGAGGCAAGCGCCGTGCGCTCATGGGCGCGATCCAGTTCGGCGAGGAGGCCGAGCATCGAAAGGGGCTCCTGGAGCAAGAGGAGCGAAGAACGGCGGTCCAGGAAAAGGCGGAAGAACGCTTGGCGGCTGGACAAGAGAAGGACATCGCGCTGAAGCAAGCGGCCGAGAAGAGGATCGCCGGGGAAGCGAAAGCGCGCTTGGCCATGGATCAGGGCCTCCATGATGTTGCGCTTCGGCGTGCCAAAGCCGCCGAAAGGCATGATGCCTCAATGTTCCCGCTGGCCGAGCAGGAACGGAAACTGACCCTGGCCAAGCTGAAGCAGGAGTTCCGAAAAGGCGAGCGCTCCGAAACGGCGGAGCTTTCCTATCGGGCATTCCTGGGCAACTTGGGGACTCAGTTGATCGGGCACGCGCAGAGTCCCTACGACTACGGGACGAAGTACGACGCCATCATGAAGCTCGTCCACGATGCTGCCGTGGGTGCCTAACTCGCGGGGGACGACAAGGGTGCGGCGATGGTCCAGCAGATGGCGGAGATGCATCTTCAACGGCTCCGCCAGCCGGTCATCAACGAACAGAGCGCCCGCGTCGGTGCCCTGATGCAGCATGTCCTGGCGGGTGACACGGGCTCCATCAAGGAGGTGCGCCGGATGATCGGGAGCCACGCCGACCCGGCGGTGCGCCAGGCGCTCTACCAGAACGCCTTCAACTCGGCGCTGGGCCGGACCGAGGGGCAGCTCGAGCCTGCGATGCGCGCTCTGAGGGCCTTGGGAGTGCCCCAGGAGGAACTGGTCGGGCTTCAGGAGAAGATGCTGAGTGTCGAGAGGACGAAGGCGGCGAGTCAAGGGGAGGTCGCGCAGGCGGTGTTCAATCTTCTGGCCGGCGAAAGCATGATACCTGGCTCTGGTCTTCGTGAGGCGGCCCGGGCGCTTGCCGGCCAGCACTTCGGCGGGCAGGGCGGACCGCAATCCCTCGCTGAGAAGTTCCAGCAGTTCAAGGCTGGCGGGGGCGGTGGCGAGGCAGCGGAGGAGATACCCGGAGCGAAAGAGGCGAGGCGAAAGAAGGCGCTGGACACGTCCTATCCGACGCATGGGGCCGCCGGCTTCAATCCGCCTCCGGGTGCGCCCAAGGACTTTGAGGAACGAGAGAGAATACGACGCGAGCAGATGACCGCCCGAGAGCGTAAGGAAGAGGATGACCGCGAACTTGGGCTCAAGCGCGGATGAACCTTTGAGCGCGGAGAGGCAGGAATGATCGGCGCGCGCGATCCGGAACGGGCGACGTTCGACCGCTTCTACGGGACCCTCTCCGCGGAAGAGCGGGAAGAGTACAAGCAGACCTTCTTGGGTCTCCCACAGGAAGCCCGCGACGCCGTGCATATGCAGGAGTTCGGCGTCCCGTTCTACAGTCGGTCAGCGGAGCGGACGGATGTTCCGCGCATGGGCTGGTCCCGCGAGTTTGACGAAGCGGGCATACGCGCCGTGCGGAATGCCCCGATCCTCGGGACGCTGGCGCGCCTTCTCGGAGAGGGCAAAGCACCGTGAGCGCTCCCCA
>VGYV01000211.1 GCA_016872855.1 Planctomycetota bacterium | reverse complement strand
CTCCGAACGCGCGCTAAGTGATTTGTGGCCAGAGTAGTAACTCGCCACGATTCTCGCTCGATCATGCACACGCGATTGCCTCGGTGATCGTAGCGGCAAGCGTCCCGCTTGCCGACTAGAGGCCGCGCGCGGCGTTTCCACAAGCGGGACGCTTGTGGCTACAACGAACGAGAATCGTGGCGAGTTATCTAGAATCCGCAGGCGTTGGTTGGCCCCGGCTTCAATGTGCCATGGCGTCCCGCGTGAATCCCTCGACACGGAACAGGCTCCTGGCCCTCGCCTTTCTGGCCGCGTGCGCGTTCTGCGCGCTGTCGCCCAGCCCGCGGCACGACGCCCCCCTGACGCAATCCCCAGCCTCTACGTCTGCGATTGGGGAATCGCTGACCGGCGGTCTGCGCCTTGACTCCCCCGGCTCCGAGGTGTAGGATCATCCCGGCACGTCCCGGGGGCTGGGGGGTGGGAATGAGACGCTTCAGCCGATTCAGCGTTTGCGCTGCCGCGCTGGGCCTGACGCTCTGTGCGGCCAGGGTGCGGGCCGGGGCGCCGGCCGATGCCGTGCGACAGCTTGGGAGCAGCGACCCTGCCGTGCGGCGCCGCGCGGAGAAGCTGCTGCTCGACGCTGGCCCAGCGGCCCTCCACGCCCTCGAGACCGCTGAGAGCAGCGACGCCGAGGTCGTCAACCAGATCGCTCGCCTCGTCGAGGCCATCCGCTACGGCCTCGACAGTGAGACGCCCAGGGCCGTCGTCCGCCTCGTCAACCAGTTCCGCTACGGCGACGCGGCGGCCGCGGCCGACGCCGTCGAGAAGCTCGCCGAAGAAGGGGCGGATGGTCAGCGCGTGCTGCGGGCCATCGCGGCCACGACCACGACGATGGAGCGCCCGAAGGCCGTCCGGGGCGAGGACGAGGACGACGATGACGACGGGGGGACCCCCGGCAAGTTCAGCGCGCTCGTCTACCAGCGGCTCCCCAGCCTGGCCGCGGCCGGGCGCTTCGACGCGCTGGAGGGTCTCCTCCGCGTGGCCGCGGCCGGCGGCGACGACCAGCAGGCGTGCGACCTCGCGGCCTTTCACCTGCTGCGCGGCACGCTCGACGCGCAGTTGGCGCCGGCCGAGGCCCACCTCGCCCGCTTCGCCGGCCAGAAGGGCACGCCTCTGGCCACCACGGCGGCGCGCCTCCTCGCCTACTTCCTTCGCGCCAAGGACCAGGTAGAGAAGGCCCGAGAGGCCGCGGTCCAGTGGGGCCTCGACGGCCTGGCGGACGGTCTCGCCGCCGAACTGGGGCGCTGGCAGGACATGAGCGAGTTCCGCCGCGACCTGGCGGAGCACAGGGACGACCCCGGGGCCCTCGGCCGCGTGGCCGCCTACCACCGCCTCCTGGGCAACCGCAAGCTCTTCGAGGCCCTGATCGCCCGAATCCTGGCCTGCGCGGACAAGGACGCGGACGACGTCTGGCCCGCGGCCAAGGTGCTCATCCTCAACCGTCGCGCCAAGGACGCGCTGGACCTGATGCTGCGCCACGGCAACTGCGGGACGGCGGTGGAGATGCTGGTGCAGCGGCGCGAGTTCGCCAGGGCGATCGAGGCCGCCGAGAAGGCCAAAGCGGCCGGCGGTGAGACCAGCGGGTCGGCGGAGGTCTGGCTCGCCTCCTTCACCGCCCAGCGCGAGGGGCGCGAAGCCGGGCGGGCCGCCTTCGCCGAGGTCGCCCGCAAGGCCGCCGAAGGCGGCGACTGGGAATGGCTCCGCTTTGTGGTCGAGCAGGAGCGAAAGCTCGGCTTCACGAAGGAGGCCATCGTGCACACCGCCGCCGCGCTCGCCGTGGCTTGGAAGAAGGACAGAGACAAGGACAAGGAGAACGAGGAGAGGGTGGAACGCTGGGGGCAGGAGGCCATCCAGCCGTGCTTCAACGCCCTGTTCCCCACCCGCGGCCAGGAGGCGGAGGCCCTCTGGCCGTTCCTGCGCGGCGAGTTCCCCGGCGAAGAGGGCCAGATCGCGGTGGCGAGGCTCCACGAGCTTGTCACGGGCAAGCTGGCGGGGCCGGCGCTCGACGCGCTTCTGCGCAACGCCGAGGGCTTCGCCGCGCCACTGGAAGCCGAGCCGCGCGCCGCCTTCCTCGACGCCATTGCGGAAGCCTGCGCGCGCCACGGCAGGCCCGACCAGGCCATCGAGTGGTTCGAGAAGCGCTGCAAGGCGTCGCCCGCCGCCGCGCCCCTGACGCGCATCGCCGAGCTGCGGGCCGGCCAGGGGAGGTGGGACGACGCCGCCCGCGTCTTCGGCCAGGCCTGGGTGGCCGACAGGGATAACCCCGCCCCCCTCTACCTCCAGGGCTGGGCGCTCGGCAAGGCGGGGCGCGAGGCCGAGGGCCGCGCGAAGCGCGACCTCGCGCGCCTCCTGCCCCTCGGCCGCGCGAAGGCCCGCCAGGACCTCGCCCACGCCCTCGCCGCCCACGGCCTGAGGGACGAAGCCGCCGCCGAGCACGCCCTGACCCTGCTCGTCACCCCCTCGACCCTACAGTTGGCCGGCGACGCCCTAACGTCCGCGGGCGACCAGGCGCACGGCCTCAAGGACTACACCCGCGCCGCGCTCCTCTTCGAGCGCGAAATCTTCGCCGTCTACGAACAGGGCTGGTACTTCCTCGAAGACGAGCAGTACCTCGCCTTCCCGGCCCGCACCCAGCTCAGCCGCGCCCACGCCCGCCTGGCCGAGGGCAAGGTCGAGCAGGCGATGGACGAGGCCAGCCTCGGCCTCAACGTGCTGCCGAGCTGCACGGACATCCCCATCGCCCTCGTGCCCGAGCTGGAGAAGGCCGGCCGTGTGAAGGAGGCCGACGAGTTGTTCGGCCGCGTCTATGACGTGCTTGACAAGGCGTGCCAGACCTGCCCCTACTCGGCGGCGACGCGCAACTCGCTCGCCTGGCTGGCCGCCAAGTGCCGCCGCCGCCTCGACGCCGCCCTCGAGCACGCCCGCCGAGCCGTCGAGCTGGAGCCCGACGCCGCGTGGATCGTGGACACCCTGGCCGAGGTCCACTTCCAGCGGGGCGAGCTCGACAAGGCTGTCGAGGCCGCAGAGCGGGCGTTCAAGCTGGACGACCGCAAGACCTACCGCGACCAGCTCGAGCGCTTCCGCTCCGCCCGAGACCGCCCGAAGGCCCCATGAACGGGCGTTCACAGCCTGGGAGAAACATTGCAGAGTTGTTCAACTCCGCAATGTTCCTTCTCAGGAGCATCTGGCGGGGCATGATGCGTAGAGCGCCGCGCGGGTCTCCAGGGGGGCGAGGCCCCTGCCGCGCCGCTCCTTCGAGCAACCGCCGGCTCCGCGGGAGCGTCGCCCTCCCGCCCCGCCGCTTTTCGCATCAGAGATCAATGATGATCTGCGCTTGCGCACAGCCGTCCTGACCGGCCCATCGTGCGAGTGTCATGGGCCGAGGGGCTCGTGCCATCCGCGGCGGCGCTGTTGCTGAACTTCGCGGCTCAGAGGCCGGCGGCCTGGTGGAGGGCGGCGGCTTTCTCGGTGCGCTCCCAGGTGTAGATGTCGAGGTTGGCGTGGCCGAGGTGGCCGTAGCGGGCGGTGTGCTTGAAGATGGGGCGGCGAAGCCGGAAGTGGTCAATGATGGCGCGGGGGCGGAGGTCCCAGAGCTCGGCCACGAGGGCCTCGAGCTTCTCGTCGGGGAGGCGGCCGGTGCCTTCGGTGCAGACGTTGATGCTGATGGGCCTTGCGACGCCGATGGCGTAGGAGAGCTGGACTTCGCAGCGGTCGGCGAGGCCGGCGGCGACGATGTTCTTGGCGATGTGGCGGGCGGCGTAGCTGGCCGAGCGGTCCACTTTGCTGGGGTCTTTGCCCGAGAAGCATCCGCCGCCGTGGCTGCCGCGGCCGCCGTAGGTGTCCACGATTATCTTCCGCCCCGTCAGCCCCGTGTCGCCGTGGGGGCCGCCCATGACAAAGCGGCCGGTGGGGTTGACGTGGATGATCGTCTCGCCGTCCACCATGCCCTTGGGGAAGGTCTGGGGGATGAGGAGCTTCACGAGGTCGGCCTTGATGCGCTTCTGCGTGGCCTTCTCGTGGTGCTGGGTGGAGACGACGATGGTGTGGATGCGGACGGGCTTGTTGTTTTCGTATTCGACGGTGACCTGTGTCTTGCCGTCGGGGCGGAGGTAGGGGAGGACCTTGCGGGTGCGGAGGCGGGTGAGGCCCTGGACGAGGCGGTGGGCGAAGCAGATGGGGGCGGGCATGAGCTCCTTGGTCTCGCGGCAGGCGAAGCCGAACATCATCCCCTGGTCGCCGGCGCCCTGCTCGTGGCTGGAGGTCTCGTCCACGCCCTGTGCAATGTCGGGGCTCTGGCGGTGGACGCTAGTGATGACGCCGCAGGAGTTGGCGTCGAAGCCGATGGCGGGGTCGGTGTAGCCGATTTCGGCGATGGTCTGGCGGGCGACGGTGGGGAGGTCCACGATGGCCTTGGAGGTGATTTCGCCGGCGATGACGACGAGGCCGGTGGTGACGAGGGTCTCGCAGGCGACGCGGGACATGGGGTCTCCGGCGATGTAGGCGTCGAGGACCGCGTCGGAAATCTGGTCGGCCACCTTGTCGGGGTGGCCCATCGTCACGGCTTCCGAGGTGAAGAGATACCTGCGTCCGCTCATGGCCTCTCGCTTCCTTTCCTTGGCTGCGGCTGGAGGAACGGCTCCAATGCTTCGAGGGTGCGGCGGGTGGCGCCGCGATTCGTGTCCACCACCTGTCGTGCCTTCTGGCCCATCGCCGCGGCGGCCTCGGGGTGGGCAAGCAGGTCGCTGAGCGCCGCCTCCAGCTCCGCCGCGTCCGCCACGCGCCGGGCGGCCCCGTGGGCGAGCAGTTGCTCGTTCACGTCCCGGAAGTTCGCCGTGTGCGGGCCGAACAGGACCGGCTTCGCGTGGGCAGAAGGTTCAATTGTACTTTGGCCGCCGTGCGGAATCAAGCTGCCCCCGACGAAGGCCAGCGTGGCGAGGCCGTAGACGCGCGCCAGCTCGCCCATCGTGTCGAGGAGGACGACCGCGCCCGGCTCGCCGCGCGCCCCTTCCTTGAGGGCGGAGCGGCGGACGCAGGGTAGGCCAGCCCGGCGGATGAGCTGCGCGACCGGGCCGAAGCGGTCCGCCTGGCGCGGGGCCAGGACGAGGCGGAGCGAGGGGGTCTGGGCCTTCAGCCGCCTGTAGATCCCCACCAGCGCTTCATCCTCGCCCGGCCACGTGCAGCCGCCCACGAGCACAGGCTCGTCAGGTCCAAGACCGAAGCCCTCGCCCAGCGTTTGGAGTCCCGCCTTCAGGCGGTCTTCGTCTGAGGGAGCCGAATCGAACTTCAGGTTCCCCGTCACCGTCACCCGCTCGGCTGGGGCGCCCAGGGCCTTCAGCCGCCCGGCGGTGGCGTCGGACTGCACGCAGAAGCGCGTGACGCGGCGGAGCCAGCGGCGGACGAGGGAGCGGATGAGGCGGTAGCGCCCAAACGACTTCTCGCTCAGGCGCCCGTTCACAATCACGACTGGCACGCTGCGCCGTTCGGCGGCGGCCAGGAAGTTGGGCCAGACCTCCAACTCCACGAGCAGGATGAGGCTCGGGCGGATGCGGCGCAGCGTGCGCGCCACGGCGCACGAGAAGTCGAGCGGGTAGTAGAAGGCCCTGCGGCCTGGATACAGCTTCTCGGCCATCGCGCGCCCGGTGTTCGTCGCGGTGGAGAGCGCGATCTCCCAATCGGGGTGGGCGTCAGCCAGGTCCGCAATGAGGGGGCGGATGAGATTCATCTCGCCGACCGACACGGCATGGACCCACACGCAGGGCGCCTCGCCCTCGCGCGGCGCCACGCGTCCGAAGCGCTCGCGGTAGCCCGTGCGCCACTTCTCGCTCGTCAGCGCCTTGTAGGCGAGAAGGGGCGACGCCAACACCGCGCCGGCACCGTAGGCGATATCCAGCAAGAGGGACATGCGTTCCTGGTCCGCAACTCAGGCACACTGCACCAGAGGAAAACGGGCAGCATCTTACCAAGACCCCGCCCTCCCATCAAGCGCCCGACAGCGGTTTGACAAATGGGCGGTGGGGTGTACCCTCTTGGGGTAACACTGGGGAGCCGGAGGAGAAGCCTTGGGAACCAACTCGCCCGCCGGATGGGTCGAGGAGCAGACCCTTGGGACCAAGAGGATTCGCTTTGCCTGGACGCTCGACGCGCGGGGCGGCGTCGCGATCCGCATCGGGACCACCCCGCCGGTCAGCCGCCGCTTCCCCCGCCAGGACATGGAACGACTTCAGGAGTTCATGGCCGACCACGCCTGGCACCCGGCCACACAGCACACCGAGGCGGCATTCGGCCCCAAGGCACATCGCAGCATCGAGGACTTCGGCCGCGCGGAACTGGGCTGGGACATCCGGTGCGCCCGGATGGCCCCCCACCTCGCCGCCCTTCTCGCCCACTCAGGGTTGTGGGACTGGAATGAGAAGCAGAAGGGCATGGAGTTCCGCCTCGCCGAACACGGCCTCGACGCCCTCCGCGCCTACTACACCCGTCGCCGCGCGGGCGAGGCCCGCCCCAGCCTCGAGCGGCACCCCAAGCTCACCCGCCGTCCCGCCCCTGGCCCCGCCTTCGACCTCGCCGTCGGCTTCCGCGGCCTCAGCCGAGCCCTCCGCGGCCGCTTCGAGGCCTGCCTGGGCGGACGCCACGCCGCCGAGAAGGGCCAGCGCCGCGAAATGGCCCTCATCGAACTCCTCCGCACCCACCTCCCCGCCCGCTACGGCGTCACCCGCGGCGAAGTCATCGCCTCCACCGCCGAGTGCAGCAACCAGGCCGACGTCCTCATCTACGACGCCCTCACCTCCCCCACCCTCCTCGCCACCGACACCTCGTGCCTCCTCGCCGTCGAAAGCGTCTACGCCGCCATCGAAGTCAAGCCCCGCCTCCGCGTGGGCGACCTCAAGAAGGCTGCCGCGAACCTGCGTTCCATCAAAGCCTTCCCCCGCACCGCCCTCCTGCGCCCCTACGCGCCCGATGCCTCTGACCGCGGCCAGCCCGAAAGCAACCCGCCGGTCTTCGGCGCAATCTTCGCCATCGAAAGCGACCCGCCCGCGCGACTCCTCCAGGCCCTCGACGACATCCAGCGCCCCCTCGACCCCGCGCTCTGGGTGGACTGCATCTGCATCCTCGACCAGGCCGTCCTCTACCGCGTCGGCGCCGGCACGTCCTCCCCTGGCTGGACCTCCGACTTCGGCCAGCGCCCTCACACCCGCATCGCCCGCACGGGCCTCGACGCCCTCCTCTTCTTCTACCTCACCCTCCTCCAGGACATCAACACCAAAACCCTCCTCCCGCCCGACCTGACGCACTATTGGCAGCCGGGGTGAGCCGTTCCCCTCATTCTGCCTTTTGCCCTTTGCACTTTACACTTTGCTTCCTCTCCTCCCGAAGCTCCTGCTTCGAACCGCTCGCGGCGGCCGCTGCCCGAGGGGTGGATCACAAGGTCTC
Source organism: Planctomycetota bacterium (assembly GCA_016872855.1). Lineage (GTDB taxonomy): Bacteria > Planctomycetota > PUPC01 > DSUN01 > DSUN01 > DSUN01. The sequence continues at coordinate 5,039 of VGYV01000211.1, read as the reverse complement.
ACCCCCGCCCTTTCCGTGCTCTGGACCGCCATTGACACGGCCAGTTGGATGCTATATGATGAAGTTGCCTAAGTTAGCCGCTCGACCATGAAACGGGGATGCCATGCTGCCAAACTCGCTACGTATCAGAGAGGTCCGTTTCGCTTTCCTCTTCGGCCCTCCGAGGTTCATTGAGCGCGAGGAGGCATCCAGAATCCATGGGGCTGTCTGCGATGCGCTTCGATACGATGATATCTCGTTCCAGTATACGCCGCTGGGCGACTCTGGCCGGTTGGAGTCCAAGGGATTCAGGATAGCGCTGGAGCGCAAAGAGGGCCGCGGAGCGTATGCCGCCACCCTGGAAAACGAGAATGTCCACAAGCCCATCCGGCTGCTCTTGGTCTACACTTGGCCGCCTTCTCTTGAGCATGCCAAGGAGTCGTTTGACATCACCCAAGAAGCGTTATTTGCCTCCCTCAACGGCGAGTGGCAACGAGTTCTTGCGGAGGTGCGCTTGAGAGCGCAATGCGATACACGCCAGCACAGCGGGCTTGACTTTGTGAAGGGCACGCTGCTGCGAGCGCCAGCGGACTGGCTGGCAAGCCTGGGAGAACCACTCACGATCTGTGGCGTAAAGTTCGAGGTGGCGCCAACGCCACCCCCTGAACACGACAATCTGGAAGGGGCGAAGCGCCAGCTCGAAGTGGAGGTGCTGCGCGAGAACCCGGCGGGCCTATACCTTGAGCTGATGTGTCAGTGGCCCCAGCTAGCCCTGACTTCGCCCGTTCCGGCCGGCGGCCCGGCCCCCGTTCGGATCCGCCAGATTGACCGGAAGCCTAGCGAGTACATCTCGTACGCCAAGGCGTACCTCGAGGGATGGATCGCGTCGCTGGCAGAAGCCAAAGGGGACTCATGAGCGCGATCACTGCGTCAAGCACAGAGCGGCCGGTGGAGGGGTCGGGCATGTGGTTCTCTCCTGCCTTGCTGGCCCAGCATCCCGGAGTTCTCGGCCTCGGAGAACTCGACAGCGACACCGGGAACGAGGCCGCTGACTGGCCCGGCGTGATGGTCTATATGCGGCCCACTTCCACTTTCCTCCGGGATGAGTCAATGGCGGCCTTGGCAATCGATGCAGAGTGGGCATCTCTGGCGAAAGCCGCGCAGCGCCGCTGGCTGGCGGAGAACCCCTTTTGACCGCCCCTGAGCCTGGCGAACTGTACTGGGCGTATCTCGATTCAAGCCTCCCGAGACCTGTCATCGTCGTGTCGAGGAGGGAGCTGAACCTCGGCAACTACGTTGTGGCTGTTCCGTTGACATCGACTCAGTTGGAGCGCCGGCGGAATCTGCCCAACGCAGTGGCGTTCGCTGCTGGGGAGTTCGGCCTCCCGAAAGACTGTGCTGCACAGTGCGAGGCCATCGCCATGGTCGAGAAGCGGGCCCTCGACCTCAATACAGGGCCTTTTGCCCGTCTCACTGACGATGTCTGGCGTGTCCTCGTCCGCGCAATTGGCAATGTGATCTGCGCGGAGTGCGAGCCACTGTAGAAGCGCGTGGCCCGCGAGGCGGGGACCAACTCCCCGAACACTTCTCGGCCAGTCTACGCCGCATGTCCTCGTCCCAGTTTCGGACGCAGCGAGGGTCTCACTCGAAGTGCGCGAGTGTGTCCCACGGCAAGCACTTGCTTCACGACGGGGGACGCGGAAGCTCCGGCTTCGGTTCGCTCCCGGCAGGGGCCGATGGGGCGCCTACTCGTGGGTGCTGGCGTACTCGCGTGCGAGGTCGGCGTCAATGCGCTCGTTGTCACCGAAATGGGGGTCGCCGCTGTTCACTGCCCCGCAGTGACGTCGCAGGAGTTCCCGCGCGGCCCGGCGCTCCGCCGGGGTCATTGGCGGGCGCGCGGTCGGGACGAGTTGGGCCAGGGATTCGAGGGCGAGGGCTTCCACGGAGCGGCCCCGCGCGGCGGCGGCGTGCTCGAATGCCTCGTAGAGTTGATCGGGCACATCGAGAGTGCGTCTGCCCCCGGCGAGCGAGGGTCGGGAACCGTTCCCGCCCCACCGGCGTCTAAGAATGCGATGGGGCGGAATCTCCTGTTCGGGGGCTGCAACGCTTGGAGGGTCCGATGATGAGGACTTGTGCGACGGTTGCCGTGGTGTTCGCCCTGGCCTCGGCCTGGCTGGCCGCCGGCGAGCCGCAGGGGAATCCCGCCGAGCGCGACGTGACGCAGGGCGCCCTGCGCATCGTGGCCAAGGACGGCGGAGTGGTCGAGTGTCCGCTCAAGCACACCGACGTGCGGGCCGACGTGAGCGGCTTCATCGCCCGCGTGAAAGTGACCCAGACCTTCCACAACCCGATGGATGAGAAGATCGAGGCGGTCTACGTCTTCCCCCTCCCGCACAAGGCGGCGGTGGACGACATGACGATGGTGATCGGCCCGCGGCGCATCGTGGGCCTCATCAAGCGGCGGGCCGCCGCCCGCGAGATCTACGAGCAGGCCCTCACCCACGGCCTGACCGCGGCGCTCCTGGAGCAGGAGCGGCCCAACATCTTCACCCAATCGGTCGGCAATATCCCGCCCAAGCAAGAGGTGAAGATCGAGATTTCCTACGTGGACGTGCTTGAGTACGACATGGGCGTCTACGAGTTCCACTTCCCGATGGTCGTCGGCCCCCGCTACATTCCTGGGGGCGCCAAGTCGGCGCAGGTGCCCGACGCCTCGCGCATCACGCCGCCCGCCCTCAAGCCCGGCGAGCGCAACGGCCACGACATCTCGCTCGCCGTCTGGCTCAACGCCGGCGTGCCCATCCAGGACCTCAAGGTGGCCAACCACAAGGCGCAGGTCGAGCGCGACGGCGTGGCGAAGGCCGCCGTAGCCCTGTCGCCCGGCGACACCATCCCCAACAAGGACTTCGTCCTCCGCTACGGCGTGGTGGGCGCGAAGCCCGAGATGGCCCTGCTCGCCCACACGCGTGAGGCCGGCAAGGGCTACTTCATGCTCATGGTCCAGCCAAAGGAGGACGAGCGGCTCAAGGTCAGCCCGCCACGCGAAATCGTCTTCCTGGTGGACGTTTCTGGCTCGATGAGCGGGCAGCCGACGGCCAAGGTGCGCGACATCATGGCCAAGCTGCTGCGGCTCTGCAAGCCGAACGACACGCTGCAACTGGTCGTCTTCGCGGGCAGCGCGAGCAAGCTCTTTGAGAAGCCCGTGGCGGCCAACGAGGAGAACATCAAGAGGGCCGTCGGCTTCACCGAGGGCTTCGAGGGCAGCGGCGGCACCGAAATGCTCAAGGGCGTCAAGATGGCCATCAACGAGCCGCTCGATGCCGAACGCCTCCGCATCGTCATCATGCTCACCGACGGCTACATCGGGAACGAGGCCGAGATCATCGCCGAGGTGGGCCGCCGCTGCGGCGACAAGATTCGCTTCTGGGCCATCGGCATCGGCTCGTCCCCCAACCGCTTCCTCATTGACGGCGTGGCACGCCAGGGCGGCGGAATGTCGAAGGTCCTCGGCCTCAACGACCCGACCGAGCCTATGGCCGTGGAGATCATGCAGCGCATCCACCGCGCCCAGCTCGCAAACATCACCGTGGACTGGGGGCAGGCGGACGTGTTCGAGACGTATCCCGCCAAGGTGCCCGAGCTGTGGGCCGGCCGCCCAGTCGTCCTCTTCGGACGCTACGGCGCGGCGAAGGACACCACGCTGACCCTCAGCGGCGACGTCGAGGGCAAGCCGACGCAGTGGACGCTTCCCGTCAAGTTCCCTGCGACCGCCGCCGAGAACAGCGTCCTCGCCCAGGTGTGGGCGCGGAACAAGATCGAGGAGCTGATGCAGCAGACCTTCTACGCCGGCTCGCCCGAGGTGGAAGAAGAGGTCACGAAACTCGCCCTCGACTACCGTCTGATGAGCCAGTACACCAGCTTCGTGGCCGTGGACGAGGCGGAGGCTGGCAAGCTCGTCGAGCCAGCTCGCCCGCCGCGCCGCATGCTCGTCCCCGTCCCCATCCCCGAAGGCACGCGATATGAAGGCTTTTTTGGGGAGCGACCCGCAGAGGATATCACGACCGCGTCGCTCTCCCCCCTACTAAGGCGTCTGCGTGAGTCTGAGGAAGCGCCGGCCCCGGCGAGGGGGATATACAGCGGCAGGCCGCCCTCGGCGCCCAGGCCGATGCTGATGGCGCAAAATGCGCAGAAGGCGGGCGAGGCGGCCAGCGTTGGCGGCTTTGCGTATGGCCGCGGCGGAGCGGGTGATGGCTATGCGCACCGCGCCCAGCGCGCCGCAGGCACTCTCATTGGCGGCAAGGAGGAACTGGCCCGCGACGCCGACCGCGAGACCACCGCCGTGGGCCGCGTCTACGGCTGGCGGGCGATGAGCGGCCAGCTGGCCAGGCACGCCGAGCTTGCCACGAAGCGCCTCGCCGAGGGCGAGGAACTGAAGAAGAAGGGCGACCTGCTGGGCGCCCGCGCCCGCTTCGCTTTCGCCTACCTGGCCGACGCCGCGGCCCAGGCCGGCGGCATGAGCGGCGGGCAGACCGCTGCCAAGGCCCACGCCGCCATCGAGGAGATTGACAAGGAGCTTCTCAAGACGTGGGCGAAGGAGGTGCCGGAGCTTGAGAAGCGCCTCGACCTCCTGCTCCGCGACAAGTCGCTCGACGAAGCCCTTGACGCCGTCGCCCGCGCCGCGGGCCTCAGCATCAAGCCCATCGTGGGCAGCGTGGAGGACGCCGCGGCACTCGTGGGGGAGAAGGACCTCCGCGTGAGCTTCCTCGACCTCCGCCGCGCCACCGCCGCCCAGGGCCTCAACTGGCTCCTCGTGCCCAATCGTCTCTCCTGGTGGGTGGCGAAGGGGAGCGTGGTGGTCGGCAGCGCCCGCCGCGCCGCCGGCGAAGCCACCTGGGTCTACAACGTCGCCCCCATCGCGCTCCCATCGGCCAAGGAACTCGCCGACATCAAGGACTATAAGCCGCTTCGGGGTTCTTTGTGGGTAGCCCCCAGGGGTTGTGGTTGTCGGTCGGCGCGAGCAGCTGGCGATCCAGCGCCGGCACAGGTGTATTTCGGCGTAA
>VGYV01000210.1 GCA_016872855.1 Planctomycetota bacterium | reverse complement strand
CACCGTCGTTTGGCAGGCGAGGACGTAGTTGCGGCGTATCTCGTCGCGGTCGAGGAGTGTGGTGGGCTTGGACTGAATGTCGCCGCTTCGGACGATCACGCGGCACTTGCCGCAGATGCCGTCGCCGCCGCAGAGGCTGGAGATGTAGATGCCGGCCTTCTGTGCCGCGGCGAGGACGGTCTCGCCGCGTTCGACCTCGGCGGCCCGGTCGTCGGGCGAGAAGTGGACGCGACAGAGGGTGGGCTTGTCGGGCATGGGTGGCTACCTGGTGCGCGGGCTGCCTGGCGGGACTGAGCCGATCGGTCGGATCCGACGGATCGGACGGATCCGACCGATCAGGCAAACAGCGCCAGCGCTCACTGGCTCGTCCACACCTGCTGTAGGAACTTGGGGATGAAGGAGGATTCCTTCGGCCCCACGAGCACCTGCCAGCCGGTCGCCTCCTCGATCTTGCCGGAGAGGACGGCGACGTAGCCGGGGATGATGAGCTTGCGGTGCTTCACTTTGTCGGCGATGGCGGCCTTGTCCATCGCGTCCTTGATCGTCTTCTCGGTCAGCTTGTCGCCGCTGTAGGCGGTGAGGACCGAGAGGCCCTCGGTGTTGACGGCGAGAAGATACGAGGGCACGCGGCTGGCCTCGACGTCGGCTTGGACGGTGTAGAAAGTGAGGGAGAAGTTGGTGGTGAACATGACGGGAGCGGCATCGCCCGGCTCGCCGATGGGGTAGAGCTTGGGCTCGACCTGGATGGGCTTCTGAGGGTCGGTGTAGATGTTCTGGCGAGCGGTGAGGATGGGGAGGATTTCGGCCGGCTCGTCGCCCTGGACGACGACGATGCCCGCGTACTTCATCACGTAGCTGGTGGCCGCGAGGAGTTCGTCGAGCGGGTCGGCGGCCGGGGCAAAGGCGATCGGGGGATGGCCGAGGGAGCGGAACTGGCGCTTGAGGGCCGCGCGGCGGCTGAGGGTGAGGGTCTGGAGGGTGCCCTTGAGGTCGCGCGCGCCCGGGTCAATGACGATCTGGTCGGCGCCGGCCTTCTTCGCCTTCTCGACGAGGTCCGCGGTGGCTTCGAGCCCGTCGCCTTTGACGACGAGGGGGCAGTTGGTCTCCTTCGCCACGGCCACCATCGCGTCGAGGTTCGATGCCTCGGCGCCGCACAGGAGGGGCTTGTGGGCCGCGATGGGCGCGGCGGCGGCCTTCATGGCCGCGGGCGAGGCGGTGATGAGGACGAGGCCGTAGAGGCTCTTCTCGGCGAGGGTCTTGGCGGCGGCGGCGAACCTCGCGGCGTCCCCGCTCGCGTTCTCGAGGGCCACGAGGTCAATCTTGATGTGCTGGCCCACGCGGTCCCACTGGAGCCCGTTGGTCTTCTCGATCTTGGCGGCCAGCGCCGCGTCGTCCAGGGTGTCGGGGACCAGGACGGCGACGCCGCAGGGGCGGTGGAACTTCTCGTCGTGGCGGAAGAGCTGGGTTTCGTTGCCGATCTGGAGCTGCTTGGGGCCGGCTCCTATCGTGACAAGCTGGATGGGCGGAGCCGCGGCGGCGCCGAGCTTGGCCTTTGCGTCCTCGCTCACGTCGGGGCAGTCCTCGAGCTTCGCCTTCTTCTGCGCGATGAGCATGGCGAAGGCCAGACAGGTCGGCTGGCCGCACTTCCGGCAGTTCGTGCGCGGAAGCAGCTTGAAGATGTCCATCGCCGTCAACGCCATGTGCGTCTCCTTGCTACAAGGGCGGTGAGTTCACAGTGCCGCCTTCAGGCCGTATGAGCTTCGAGCAGCGAGCCGCGAGCTTCGAGCCTTCTTCGGAAGCTCGCGGCTCGCGGCTTCCTCAGAACATCGGGTCCATCGTCAAGGCCGGGTGGCCGACCTTGGCCATGTGCTCCATCACCTGCTCTTCGGTGGTGGCCACGGTTTCGTCGGCGATCAGGTCCACGAAGTTCTCGACGCCCTCCTCGGCGGCGCGGGCGTTGAGCTTCTCGCGCACGATGTCCTTGAGCCGCTTGGGCATCCAGGTGATGCGCTTGCAGCCGCCGTCGGCGGAGATGAACTTCTTGGAGCTGATGTACATCTTCGAGTGGCCGAGGAAGCCCGGGGTCTGGTTCCCGCCGCCGACGGAGCCGGCGAGGGTGGAGAACTTCATCCCGCAGGGCGTCATGTCCGGGTGGTCGCGGTCCACGATCATGATGCCGTTCGTCATCGGCAGGATGGCGGAGATGCACTCGAAGCAGCCGCAGCTCGTCATCGGGTCCACCATCATCGAGTAGGCGGAGAAGCGCTCGAGCTTCTGGTTGGACTTCTCGAAGACGAACTTGTTGATGCTCTCCCACTGGCCGAGGCGCTGGTCCGTGACGTTTTGCTTGGGGACGGGCTGGTTGGGGCCTGTGGGGACGATTTCGTAGGCGGCGCGGCCGTTGAGCCAGTTGTAGGCCCCGCACAGGCCGGGGTGCTCGGGGGTGATGATGCAGATGTGGTTGGGCGCGAAGCTCTGGCACAGCGAGCAGGAGTAGAAGACCTCGACCGCCTCGTCGGTCATGCCGGCCATGCGGGCGTCGCGCTCGGCGTAGGCGGCGCGGGCGTGGACGATCTCGCGCTCGACGTCGGCCTGCTCGGTGAAGATAGTCACCTGGCACTTGTCCACGATGGCCGAGTACTCCTCGCGGAGCTTGGCGTGGAGGATGGTGCCGATGTGCCTGAGGCGCAGGCCGGCCGCGAATGCCTCCTTCGAGAAGCGAATCCAGTTCGAGTCGCGCTGGCCCATGTGGAACAGGCCCTGCGCGCAGTTGAGGAAGGTGTGGATTTGCCGCTCGAGGATCGGCTCGAAGTCGTGCTGCATCTTGGCGCCCGAGACCTCGACCAGGATGCCCAACGGGATGCACTCGCCTTCCTGGAAGCCGTCCACCTCCTTGCCCACCACCACGATCTTGCCGTCCTCCACCTTGTCCGTCGGCAGTGTGCGGCAGTATTCGAAGCTGGGCAGGTCCACCTTCGGGTTGCCGGCCTCGAGCCGCATGTCCTCCTTGCGGATGCGCTCGCCCTCGAAGGCGGGGCCGAAGCGGACCGGGATGTCCACGGAGGAGGGGACGACCTTGAGGCCGCGGATGTAGATGGCCCGCTTGACCATCTCGTCGTGCTTGACGTTCGGGACGACGTGCTCGTAGAGGCACACGCCGGTCGGCAGGATGGGCGGGATGTCGGTGTCGGCGATGACGGGGAAGCCGTAGTTGATGGCGCCGGCGGCCGTGGCGTACCACTCCTCGGTCACGGGGCCGAGGGCGAGGACGAAGGCGAAGACGCGGTACTTGTTGTAGAGGAGCATGCGGCGGAAGTCGCCGGGCTGCACGCCGCCGAACGACAGGGCGGCTCGGGCGGCGAAGCCGAGGGAGAAGGTCGCGGCCGAGATCTCCTGGCCGAAGGGCACCAGGCGGGTCTCCCAGCCCATCTGCACGTTTTCCTCGGCGAGCTGTTCGGCGAAGCGCTTGCCGCCCGTCTCCGCGCACATGAAGACGTAGAGGTTGTTCTCCTGGAGCTCGCGGGCGATCTTCACGGCGGTCTTGTTGTCGGGCGCCGCGCCCACGACGGCTGCGAAGCCGGGGGCCGTGCCGTCCACGAACTCGATGCCGCGCTCGCGCATGATCACGTCGTCAGCCGCGCCGAGCCAGAGATTGCCGTCGGTCGGCGCCGCGGTCTTCGTGTACGGGCACTTGTCGGGGTCAATGTACTTGAGGGCCTCGTAGACCTCTTCCGCCCAGAGCGTGGCCATCCCCGCGTCGAGGGTGTGGCCGAGGTAGGGCACCCAGTGCTCGCCCTTGACCTTGGGCGGGAGCAGCTCGCGGGCGCTCCGCAGCACGCGGCGGCAGTCGGCCAGCGACTTCACCTCCTCGCCCGTGGTGCCGTAGATGATGGGCAGGTAGTAGCCGGTGTTTGGGAACTCGACCGCGGCGCTCTCGGGGTGCGAGCCGAGGGCCTCCTCGAGGGCCTTCTCGGCCTTCTCCACCAGCGTGTACGCCCCATTGATGGCCGCGGTGGCGATGATACGCGACATGCCAGACTCCTGTTACTGTGGCCGGACGCGTCCCTTGGGCCGCGCCCTTCATCGAACAATCCGTAATCCGTAATTCGTAATCCGTAACAGGGGAAAGAGAAGACCCTGCTGGCGCAGTCTGTTCCTGATCTTCTCTGGTTACGGATTACGGATTACGGATTACGCATCCTCATTGCCCCGCGCTGCGGAGCGGGTCAGAACTTCAGTTGGCGGCGTGCCTCCATGTCGTACAGCACCCGCTCGCCCTGCTTGTTGATGCCCAGGGCGGCGCGCTTGGCGTTGATGTGGTCAATCATGGCCGCAGCCATGCCGCTGGCCGAGAGGCCGAAGGCCCACTTGCCGCCCGTCTCGGCCTCGATGTCCTGCGTGAGATACTTCACGACGTTCGGGCTGCCGTAGACGGGCAGGGTGATGCCGAAGGCGACGAAGGCGCCGGACGATACGAAGTACTGGCCGATGGCGATGGCCTTCTCGTTCATCCACTCGAAGCAGGCGCCTGCGACGGGCAGCCGGCTGATGTCGTCGCCCAGGCCCCCCTCGTGCACCATCTCGGTGCAGGCGATGAGGATGCGCGAGTTGTCCACGCACGAGCCCGCGTGGAGCACAGGCGGGATGCCCACCGCCTCGCACACCTCGCGCAGGCCAGGGCCGGCCGCGTCCTGGAACTCGGGCTGTAGGAAGCCGGCCCGCCCGCACTCAAGGGCAGCGCAGCCCGTCTCCACCACCAGCACGTCGTTCGCCACCAGCTCCTTGACCAGCTCGAGGTAGGGCTGCTCGCCCTTCGCCACCTTGGGCTGCGTGCAGCCCACCACGCCCGCCACGCCCCGGATGCGGCCGTTGATGATGTTCTCGTTCAGCGGCCGGTACGACGCGCGGAAGCGACCGCCGAGCATGTAGTTGATGAACTCGTGGCTGAAGCCGACGACGGCAGGCTGGCTCTCCTGGGGGATCTTCACGCGGGCGGCGTCGCGCTTCGGGAAGGCCGCGATGGCCTCGCGGATGATCTTCTTCGCCGTGTCGAGCGCGTGGTGCTCCTCGAACTCGATGTGCGTCGCCCCACGAATCCGCGCCTTCGGGCTCGTCGTGATGCAGCGGGTGTGGAACTTCGCCGCCAGAGCCACGTCCCCCTGCATGATGCACTGCACGTCCACCACCATCGCGTCCACCGCGCCCGTGGCGATGGCCAGCTCCTGCATCTTCATGTGGCCGGCCACCGGGATGCCGTGGCGAACGAGCAGCTCGTTGGCCGTGCAGCAGATGCCGGCGACCACGATGCCCTTCGCGCCGACGGCCTCGGCTTCCTTGATGATCTCGGGGTCCTGAGAGGCCAGGGCGACCATTTCGGACAGGATCGGCTCGTGGCCGTGGACGATCACGTTCACCTTGTCGGCCTTGAGCACGCCCAGGTTGATCTCGCCGAGGACTGCCTGCGGCGTGCCGAAGAGGATGTCCTGAAGCTCCGTGGCCAGCATCGAGCCGCCCCAGCCGTCGGCGAGTGCAACCCGCTGGCCGTGCAGGAGCAGGCTGTGGTAGTCCTGGTCCACGCCCATGCCCGTGCGGTGCATGGCCTCGACCACCTCCCGGTCAATCGCGCGGGGCGTGACGCCCAGGGTCTTCCAGATCTCCTGGCGCGGCCTGGGCGCCCGCGTGGCCATGAGCTGGGTGCCGTGGGGCTTGCCGAACTCCCCGAGGGCCTTCTCGCCCACGGCGAGGGCCAGGTCTTCCTTGCTCTTGCCCTCGGCCTCGATGCCCATCACCTTGGCGATGAAGCGGAGCTTCTTCTCGTCCTTGATCTGGTAGCCGGGGGCCTCGCCCTTGGCGGCGGCGACGACCAGCTCGCACACGGCGCGCCCGTGGTCGCTGTGGGCCGACGTGCCGGCCGCAATCGTGCGCAGGAACCCGCGCGCCACTATCGTGTCCGCGTCGGCCCCGCACACGCCCGTCTTCGGCTCGCCCCCGAAGGGGTTCACCTGGCACGGGCCCATGTTGCAGTGGCGGCAGCACAGGCCGCTCTTCCCGAAGCCGCACATGGGAAGCTGCTGCTCGTAGCGGTCCCACGTCGTCTCCAGCCCACAGCTTGCCATGTCCTCGAGCATTGCCAGCGACATCGTGTCGCTCGGCCTCTTCTCATCTGCCATTCAGTGGCTCCTTCTGTCGTGTCGTTGCCTGGTCCGATGTGGGATGAATGGATGATTGGATGGATGGATGGGTGTCAGACGCCCTCTACTTCCGTCCATTCATCCACACATCCATCCATCCATTCATCCCCCCTGGATGGCCTCCGGGCGCCCTGGCCCAATCACTTGGCCTTCTTCGCCTTCCGCTTGATCTTGCGCTCGATCCGCCGCTGCCTTTTGGAGATCGTGGGCTTCGGCGGCTCAACAGGCGCCGGCTCAGGAGTCGGCTCGGGCGCCACAGGCTCTGGGGCCGGGGCCGGCCCCGCCGCGGCCGGCGGCTCCACGCTCAGCGGCTCGCATTGGGCCACCTCGTCGAACTTCTCGGGGTCCAGGGCCAGAATCGCATCCTTCGGGCAATTCAGGAAGCAGGCGCCGCAGGTGACGCACTTGGCCTGGATGACCTTGTGGGCGACCTTCTTCTCCCCCTCGATGGCCTCGGCTGGGCACACCATCGCGCACTTGCGGCACGCGATGCACTTCGCGGCGTCCACCCAGTAGCGGACGTTTGTGCGGCGAACCAGTGCCGCGCCCGGCCGCCCGCTGCGGAACGCCTTCTCGGCGTCGGTGAGCTCCTCGAAGCGCTTGTAGACGATGGCGTCGGTTGGGCAGGCCTCGGCGCAGGCCGGGATGCCGCCGGCCTCGAGCCGCGTGATGCAAAGGTCGCACTTTACGGCCTTGTCGCCCGTCAGGCTCATCTGGATGCCGAGGAAGGGGCATTTCTTCACGCACTTGGCCGCGCCCGCGCAAGCGGCCTCGCTGAGCACCACGGGGCCGCGCTCGGCGTCCTTGCTCAGCGCCGCGTTGGGGCAGGCGGGCACGCAGGGCGGCGTGTCGCAGTGGCGGCACTGGTAGGGTGCGCTGAACGCGCCAAGCTCCTTCACCCACACGCGCGGCTCGGGGCGCGGCGTCTCCTGCATCGCAGCCGCCAGTTCGCCCGACTTCGAGTGCGCGATGGCGCACTCGGTCATGCAGCGCTTGCACGCGATGCAGCGCTTCGTGTCTACGAACAGCATCCCAGGCTGTACCATCGGCTCTTCCTTCTTCTTCGCCCCTCCCGAAGGTTCCAATACCTTCGGGAGGTTAAGCTCCCGAACCCGTTACCCTCCCGAACGTGGAGAAACGTTCGGGAGGGGGAATCGCGTCATCTCAACCGCTTCAATAGCTCGCTGCGGATGGCCTTCACCTCGTCGAACAGCTTGCCGCCGACCTCGTCCACCGGGCGGCCTTCAAGGTCGGCTGTCATCAGCCGCTCATCGAAGCCGATGCTGCCGAGAAGCGGCGCGCCCTTCGGCAAGGCGCTGCGAAGCATCTCAATGTCCTTGGGCGATCGCACCTTGTTGGCGACCAGGAAGATGCGCTTGACGCCGATCTCCTTCGCCATCTGCTGCACGTGCTCGGCGAGGGCGGCGCTGCGGCGCCCTGGCTCCACCACCACGAGCATCGCGTCCATCGCCTCGCACGTCGCGCGCCCCAGGTGCTCGGTCCCCGCCTCCATGTCCATGATCAGCGTCTCGTTACGCTGAAACGCCAGGTGGTTCAGGAGCGTGCGAAGGAAGACGTTTTCGGGGCAGTTGCACCCCCCGCCGCCGCGCTTGGGCGCGCCCAGGACCATGAGGCGCACGCCCTTGTGGACGACGCTGAACTTGTCTGGTATGTCGCTCACGGCGGGATTGAGCTTGAAGAGCTTCCCGTAGCCCCTCTTCCCCGATTCTGTCCGCTCCGCGATCAGGTCGGCCATCTCCCCAATAGGCGTCAGCCCCTCGGCGTTCGGCACCCCGAGGGCGGAGGCCAGGCTGGAGTCGAGATCGGCGTCAATAGCGACTACGGGCTGTCCCTCGTCGGCGCAGAGTCGAGCAAGAACGGCAGCCAGGGTCGTCTTCCCGACGCCGCCCTTGCCGCTGATCGCCAGTTTCACGCGTCCTTCTCCCGGCTCGCTGAGTCCCCTCGACAGGGCAGGGACGTGGCGAAGGTCTCAGGGCTGCGCCCTGGGATGCCCGGACACATGCCGTCGGTCCAGGGGGTCACACCCTACCCTCGCCTTCCTCGTCGCCGCCCTCGGGGCCATCAGGACTTGTAATGATAATACATGGCGTAGACTCGATCAAGCGGCAATTTGGAGGAGGCGCAAAGCGGCGCTTGACCCCGGGGGCCGGTCCGGTACAATAAAGAGTTCGTGTAGCAGGAACGCTGGGGGTGATGTAAGGAGCAGGCATGGCCGAGGACCAGCGCGAGCAGCGGCTGAGCAAGCTGGCGGTGCTGAAGGGCAGAGGGGTCGAGCCCTACGGCCGGCGCTATCCGAAGGACCTCTCGGTCGCCGAGTGCCGGGCGCTCGGCGAGGCGAAGGGCGACGGGGCGACCCTGCGCACCGCGGGCCGTATCGTGGCCCAGCGCGACTTCGGCAAGGCCGCTTTCCTGAGCCTCAAGGACCGCAGCGGGGCCATCCAGATATACGTCCGCCGTGATACGATGGGCGACGAGCAGTTCGACCTTTACCGCCTGCTCGACGTGGGGGACATCGTCGGCGTCGAGGGCAAGCTGGGCAAGACGCGCACGGGCGAGCTGACCATCTTCGTCGAGCGGCTCACGCCCCTCTCGAAGGCCATCCGCCCGCTGCCCGAGAAGTGGCACGGGCTGAAGGACGTTGAGACGCGCTACCGCCAGCGCTACCTGGACCTCATCTCGAACGAGGCGGCGCGGGAGACGTTCGTGGCCCGCTCGCGGATCGTCGGGGCCGTCCGCCGCTACCTCGACGGGTTGGGCTTCCTCGAAGTCGAGACCCCCATGATGCAGGCCCACGCGGGCGGCGCCGCGGCGGAACCCTTCGTCACCCATCACCGAACTCTCGGCCTTGACCTCTACCTGCGCATCTCCCCTGAGCTCTACCTGAAGCGGCTCCTCGTGGGGGATCTCGAGCGGGTCTACGAGATCAACCGCAATTTCCGCAACGAGGGCATCTCGACCAAGCACTTCCCCGAGTTCACCATGCTCGAGGCCTACCAGGCATTCAGCGACTACCAGGGGATGATGGACCTGGTCGAGGGCATTGTGACCGCCGCGGCCCGCGAGGCAGAAACAGGCGAGAGTGTGCCCTACGGACCGGACGGGCGGCCCGTGCGCCTCGCCGCCCCCTGGCCCCGCATCACCTACCACGACGCCGTCCGCCAGTACGCGGGCGTGGACCCCGCCGACGTGGCGGCCGTGCGGGCCAAGGCACGCGGGTTCCAGGTGGACGAGAAGGCACTCTCCGACGCCGTGGTGCTCAACGAGGTGTTCGAGCGGACGGCGGAGCCGGCGCTGTGGGACTTCACGATCGTCTACGACTATCCGTCGGAGCTGTGCCCGCTGTCGAAGACGAAGCCGGGGCGTCCCGACATTGCGGAGCGCTTCGAGGTCTTTGCCGCCGGCATCGAGGTGGCGAACGCCTACAGCGAGCTGAACGACCCGCTCGAGCAGGCCGCCAAGTTCCGCGCGCAGCTCGGCCACGACCACACGGGGATGAAGCAGATAGACGAGGACTACGTGGCCGCCCTCGAGCACGCCATGCCGCCCGCAGGCGGCCTGGGCGTGGGCATTGACCGCCTCGTGATGCTATTGACAAACTCCCCCTCGATTCGGGACGTGATCCTGTTCCCGATGCTGAGGCCGGAAGCTAAGGAGTAGCTGCGAGCGCCGAGCCGCGAGCTTCGAGCCAGGAAGAGGGAATCTCCCGGTCTTCTCCGAGGCTCGCGGCTTGTGGCTCGCGGCTCGTGGCTGATGGAATGAAGAAGCACATCGAGCCTCGTCGTTACCTGCTGCACTTCGACAGCCACGAGCTGCCGCAGCGGTTCGTGGACGTGTTGGTCATCGGCAGCGGGGTGGCTGGGCTGAGCGCGGCGCTCGCCGCCAGCCGCCACACCGAGGTGCTGCTGGTGAGCAAGGACGAGCTGCGCGAGAGCAACACCCAGTACGCCCAGGGCGGCGTGGCCGCCGTGTGGGCCGCGAGCGACAGCTTCGCGGCCCACATCGAGGACACCCTGACCGTGGGCCAGGGCCTCTGCGACCGGGAGGCGGTCGAGAGCATCGTCCGCGAGGGGCCGGCGCGCATCCGCGAGCTGGTGGCCGCGGGCGCGCAGTTCGACCGCGACGCCGCCGGCTTCAACCTCACCCGCGAGGGCGGCCACTCCCAGGCTCGCATCCTCCACGCCCAGGGCGACGCCACGGGGGCCGAGATCGAGCGCACGCTTCTCCAACAGGTGGCCGCCGCGCCCCGCATCCGCTGCCTCGACCACACGTTCGTCGTGGACCTGCTCACGGACGGCGGGGAGTGCGTCGGCGCGCTCCTCTCCAGCCAGACCCAGGGCCTCACCGTCGTGTGGGCCAAGCACACCATCCTGGCCACGGGCGGCCTGGGCCAGCTCTACCGCGAGACGACCAACCCCGAGGTCGCCACGGGCGACGGCATCGCAATGGCCTACCGCGCCGGCGCCGCGCTCCAGGACATGGAGTTTCTTCAGTTCCACCCGACCACGCTCTACATTGCCGGGGCGTCCCGCTGGCTGATTTCGGAGACCTTGCGGGGCGAGGGGGCGCATCTGGTGAACAATCGGGGCGAGCGCTTCATGCCGCGCTACCACCCCGACGCCGAGCTGGCCCCGCGCGACGTCGTCTCCCGCGCCATCGTCGCCGAGATGCGGGCCACGGGGGCCACCCACGTGCGCCTCGACCTGCGCCACCTCGACGCCGCACATGTCCGCGAGCGCTTCCCCACCATCGCGCGCGTCTGCGCACAGTTCGAGCTCGACCTCGCCGAGGACCCCATCCCCGTCCGCCCCAGCGCCCACTACATGCTCGGGGGAGTTCGGGTGGACCTGGCGGCCCGCACGTCGCTCGGGCGCCTGTGGGCCTGCGGCGAGTGCGCCTGCTCGGGCCTCCACGGCGCCAACCGCCTGGGCAGCAACTCGCTCCTGGAGGGCCTCGTGCTCGGCCATCGGGCCGGCGACGCGGCGGGAGGCCTCGCCGCCGCCGACCTCGCCGAGGCCAAGCCGCGCCCCATCCGGGCCGAGGTTGCCGCCGGCCACGAGGACAGGCTCGACCTCCGCGACGTGTCGAACTCCCTCAAGAGCCTCATGTGGCGCCACGTGGGCATCGAGCGCAGCGAGGCCCTCCTCGCCGAGGGCGAGGAGAGCATTGACTTCTGGTGCCGCTACGTCATGGCCAAGGAGTTCCACTTCCAGGGCGGCTGGGAGATACAGAACCTCCTCACCCTGGCCAAGATCGTCACCGTCGCCGCCCGAACGCGCCAGGAGTCGCGCGGCGTCCACTACCGCTCCGACTTCCCGCAGGCCGACGACGCCCGCTGGAGGCGCCACACGACCTTCCAACGCCCCCAGGAGTGACCTTCGCCTCTTTTGACTTTCGACCTTCGACTTTCGACTTGAAGGAGAGTGCCTTGTATCGCACCGGGCCGGTTGAGAAGTACGTGGCCGATGCCGCGGCGGGCATACCCGCCCCGGGCGGCGGCAGCGTGAGCGCGCTGGCAGGCGCCCTCGGCGCCTCGATGGCCTGCATGGCCGCCAACTTCACCGTCGGAAAGAAGAAGTTCGCCGCCGTCGAGACCGAGGCACGCGCCCTCCTCACACAGTGCGAGGCGGGCCGAAAGGCCCTCGTCGAGCTGATGGACCGCGACGTGGCGGCCTACGGCACCGTGAGCGCCGCCTACGGCATGCCAAAGGACACCGACGAGCAGAAGGCGGCACGCGCGGCGGCTATCCAGGATGCCCTCAAGGTCGCCCTCGCCGAGCCGCTCGCCGCCTTCCGCCAGTGCCTCGGGGTCGTCCGGCGGCTCGACCGTCTGGTCGAGATCGCCAACCCGAACCTGATCAGCGACGTGGGGGTGGCCGCCATCCTCCTCGAGGCCGCCCTCCGCGGCGCCAAGATCAACGTCGAGATCAACCTCGCGTCGCTCAAGGACGCCGCCTTCGTGGCCGAGACCCGCAAGGAGATCGAGGATGGCGCAGCCGAGGCCGCGCGCCTCGCCGCCAGCGTCGTCCAGCGCGTCTACCAGAAAATGGGCTGGCCGCCAGCCTGAGGAAAGCCGCAAGCGGCAAGCTACAAGCTTCAAGCCAGAGACAGGCGCGGCTTGTGGCCGCTTCTCTCCCGAAGCTTGTGGCTTGCAGCTTGCAGCTTGAGGCCCTTCTGGATCTGGAATCTGTAATCTGGAATCTGGGATTTGGGATTGAGCCATGGATTGGAATGTCGCCCGGCCCAAGCGCGTCTGCGTCTGCGGGCGCGAGCTGGCCGAAAATGAGACCTATTTCGCCGCTCT
>VGYV01000209.1 GCA_016872855.1 Planctomycetota bacterium | reverse complement strand
CTTGAGCGCGCGGAGGGTGTGGAAGCGCACCTGGCCGATGAGGGACCTGGGGGGGGCCTCCTGCTCGGCGGCGCGGAGGGCGGAGGCGGCGAGGACGGCGAACGCTAGGGCGGGGAGGATTCTGCGCATCGTCGCTTACCCTTCTCAATCAGGGCCGAGTGGCACAGGCGTCCCGCCTGTGGGACGCACAGGCAGGATGCCTGTGCCAGCGAGGGCGAGCTCCGGCACGAAGGTGCCGGAAAGCCCGGTGTAGATGGGGAACTGGAGGCAGAGGTCTTCGACCTCGGCTCGGATGCGGGCGCGGAGGCCCGCGTCGTCGGGGCGGCGGAGCACGCGGTCGAGCCAGTCGGCGATGAGGTGCATCTCGGGCTCGCGCATGCCGCGCGTGGTGACGGCTGGTGTGCCGATGCGGATGCCGCTGGTCTCGCGCGCGCTGCGGGGGTCGAAGGGGATGAGGTTCTGGTTGAGCGTGATGCCGGCCTCGTCGAGGAGCTGGCAGGCGAGGCGGCCGGCCATGCCCAGGCTGCGGAGGTCCACGAGGAAGAGATGGTTGTCCGACCCGCCGGTCACGATGCGGTGGCCGCGGTCCTGGAGCTCGCGGAGCATGGCCTGGCAGTTGGCCAGGATTTGGGCCTGGTACTCGGCGAAGTCGGGCTCGAGGGCCTCCTTGAGGGCGACGGCTTTCCCTGCGATGGTGTGCATCATGGGGCCGCCCTGGATGCCTGGGAAGACCTGGGAGTCGATCTTGGCGGCGTGCTCGCCCTTGCACAGGATGATGCCGCCGCGCGGGCCGCGCATGGTCTTGTGGGTCGTAGCCGTCACGAAGTCCGCGTGGGGCACGGGCGTGGGGTGAAGGCCGGCGGCGATGAGGCCGGCGGGGTGCGCCACGTCGGCCATCAGCCAGGCGCCCACCTCGCGGGCGACCTCGCCGAAGCGGGCGAAGTCGATGAAGCGGGGGTAGGAGCTGGCGCCGGTCACGATGAGCCTGGGGCGGTGCTTGACGGCCAGGTCGCGCACCTGGTCCATATCAATGGACTCGGTCTCGCGGCTGACGCCGTAGGGGACGACGTTGTAGAGAGCGCCGCAGAAGCTCTTGGGCGCGCCGTGGGAGAGGTGGCCGCCGTGGGCGAGGTCGAGGGCCATGATCGTGTCGCCCGGCTTCAGGATGGCGAAGTAGACGGCCATGTTGGCCTGGGTGCCGCAGTGGGGCTGGACGTTTGCGTGCTGGGCGCCGAAGATCTGCTTCGCGCGCTCGATGGCCAGGCGTTCGGCCACGTCTATCCACTCGCAGCCGCCGTAGTAGCGGGCCGCCGGGTAGCCCTCGGCGTACTTGTTCGTCATCACCGAGCCGGTGGCGATGAGGACGGCGGCGCTCACGTAGTTCTCAGCCGCGATAAGGTCTATGCGGGTGAGCTGCCGGTGCAGGTCGCGGCACACCGCCTCGTAGACCTCGGGGTCCACCACCTGGAGCGGGTTCGCCATCGCTTCAAGGCCCATGCGGTCCACTTTCCTCAAGACGTTCGTAGTGCGGGCTTCAGCCCGTATCCCTGCGGTCAGCCCCAGTCCAAGATACGGCCTGAAGGCCGCACTACGAACTGGGGGCGCCCACGGCGGCCGCCTGGGCGGGCTGCTCGCCGATCTTCTTCCGCAGGACGGCCTCGATGAACTGGTCGAGGTCGCCGTCCAGCACGCCCTCCACGTCGCTCGTCTCCACGTCGGCCGCCAGGTCCTTGGCCAGCTTGTAGGGCTGGAGGACGTAGTTGCGGCGCTGGCTGCCGAACGAGACGGCCATCTTGGTGCCGCTGAGGGCGGCGAGTTCCGCCGCGCGCTCCTCCTGCCGTCGGGCGTAGAGGCGTGCCTTGAGCAGCCGCATCGCCACGGCGCGGTTCTGGTGCTGCGAGCGCTCGCTCTGGGCCGCCACCACGATCCCAGTCGGCAGGTGGGTGATCCGCACCGCGGTCTCCACCTTGTTCACGTTCTGTCCGCCCGGGCCGCCCGAGCGGAAGCGGTCAACCTTCAGCTCCTTTTCGTCTATCTCCACGTCCACCTCGGCCTCGTCGAGCTGGGGCGCCACGTCCACCGAGGCGAACGACGTGTGGCGCCTGGCCTGGGCGTCGAAGGGCGAGATGCGCACCAGGCGGTGGACGCCCACCTCGCTCTTCAGGTAGCCGTAGGCGTAAGGCCCCTTGACGTCGAGCGTCACGCTGCGGAGGCCCGCGGCATCGCCCTCCATCGAGTCAATGATCGCCGCCTCGTAGCCCTTGCGCTCCATCCAGCGGCTGTACATGCGCAGGAGCATCGAGACCCAGTCGCACGCCTCCGTGCCGCCGGCGCCCGCCTGAATGGTCAGGAAGGCGTCGCGGCTGTCGTAGGGGCCGCTGAGCATGGCCTTGAGCTGGAAGGCCTCGACCTCGCGTTCGAGACCCGCCAGGTCCACCTCGCACTCGGCCAGGGTCCCCGCGTCCCCGTCGTCCGCCGCAAGGGTTAGAAGCTCCTCGATGTCGCTCACGCGCCGCTGGAACCCGCGCAGTGGCTCGACCACGGCCTTCAGGCGCTTGAGCTCCTGCACCGTCCGCCGGGCGGCCTCCTGGTCGGTCCAGAAGTTCGGCTGGCCCATCCTGGCCTCCACCTTGGCCAGCTCGGCCTCCTTGCCCGGATTGTCAAAGAGACACCAGGAGTTCTTCCACGTCGCGCCGGACCCTGTCCAGGCGCTCTTTTGTCTCGTCTTCCATGCGCACCCCCACTGTCCCTCCCAGGCGCTATCCAACACAAGTGCCCCATTGTACCGGCAAACCCATCCCTGTCAAGCCCATGTCGCAATCTTCAGCGGTCCTTGCCGAGCAGGCGCTCATACTCGTCGTGGGTCCCAATCCAGACCCATGCGAAGCCCTGCTCCTCCTCCACGGCAAGCGCCCGGTGGTGGAGGCCCACTCGCGCTGACCAGAACTTGCCGACCTTCTTGAAGTGCAGGGTCGGATGAGAGGGGTTCGCCTTCAGAAGCTCGAACGCCCTCTCGGACAGCTCCCGAACAGGCTCCGGGAGGCCCATCAGGCGCCTGCGGAAGCGGCCGGTCGTCCTGTGCATTCACAGCTCCCGCAGGTTGCCCTTCGCCTTCTCAGTCGCCGCCTCGTTGATCAGGAAGTCCAGTGCGCCCGAAGCCGAGTCCCGCTCGATCTCCCTGTCCCACTCGTCCCAGTCCTGCTCCAGGAACCACCGCCGGAGGCGAACGTAGTCCTCTGAACTAAGCAAGCCGATGGCCGCCTGGATTTCCTCTACCGTAGACATCCCTGGCTCCCTTCTCCAACACCCGGGCCTCTGTCCGCCACTTGCGTCGTCCTCGGCAATCTCGATCATAGTCCTCATGCGACTGGGTGTCAAGGGGAAGTCGCCCGAAGCGGGGCGGCGTGGTATCATGTGAACATGGGCATGGCATCGAACGCGACAACCGACCGCCGCCCCGAACTCCTCGCCCCAGCCGGCGGCTGGGCGGCGCTGCGGGCCGCGGCGGCCAATGGGGCCGATGCGGTCTACTTCGGCCTCCAGGACTTCAATGCGCGCCTGCGGGCCGCCAACTTCACGGACGAGGAGCTGCCCGACACCGTCGGCTACCTGCACGACCACAACGTGAAGGGCTACGTGACGCTGAACACGCTGGTGTTCGCGGATGAGCTGGCCCTGGCCGCGGAGCGGCTCAAGGCCATCGCGGAGGCGGGGGCCGACGCGGTGATCGTGCAGGACTTGGGCCTGGTGCCGCTGATTCGGCGGCTGGCGCCCAGCCTGCCCATCCACGCCTCGACCCAGATGTCGCTCGCTGAGGCCGGGGGCATCGAGTTGGTGCGCGGCCTCGGCGTTCGGCGGGTCATTCTCGCCCGCGAACTACCGCTGGCGGACATCCGGCGGATCGCAGGGGCGACCGAGGCCGAGCTCGAGGTGTTCGTTCACGGGGCGCTCTGCATCTCGTTCAGCGGCCAGTGTTGTGCAAGCCTTGCCCTCGGCGGGCGAAGCGGCAACCGCGGCCTGTGCGCCCAGCCCTGCCGCCTGCCCTACCGCGTGCTGGCCGATGCCCAGCCCCTCGACACGGGGGAGTGCCGCTACCCCCTAAGTCCAAACGACTTGGCAACTTACGACCGCCTCGCTGACCTGGTGGCCGCAGGCGTCACGGGGTTCAAGATCGAGGGCCGGCTCAAGGACGCCCACTACGTGGCCGCCGCCGTGCGAGTGTATCGCGCTGCACTTGACGCCGCGGCCGCCTGCCAGCCCTTCCACATCACGCCCGAGCAAGAGGAGGAGCTGGCCCAGGGCTTCTCGCGCGGGTTCACACGCGGCTACCTCGATGGCGTGAGGCACGGGGAGCTGGTCGTCGGCCGCTCGCCGAAGGGTCGGGGGATGCGCGTCGGCGAGGCCGTGGGCAGGACGCCTCGCGGCATCGCTGTCGCTCTCGCTCAACAGGCCAGGGTGAGGCCGGGCGATGGCGTGGTCTTCGACGCCGGCCCGGAGGAGACAGAGCAGGGAGGCCGCCTGATGGCCATCGAGCCCGGGGCAGGGCAACCGGGGCGCGTCGTCCTGGTCTTCAGGCGGGGCGATGTGCGGCTGAAGGCGATAAGAAGCGGCACCCTCGTGTGGAAGACGGATGACCCCGACGTGCGGGCGAGGCTGGAGCAGACCTATGCCCGCGACACGGTCGCCCGCCCCGCCCCGCTCGACTTCCGCGTCTCCGCCGCGCTCGCAAAGCCCCTTCACATCACGGCTTACGACGACGCGGGCCGGACGGCCACGGCGGCCTCCAGCCTGCCGATGGAGCGGGCCGAACGCCACCCGCTCACGCTCGAGGTGCTGCGCGAGCAGCTCGGGCGCCTGGGCGGCACGCCGTTCGTCCTGCGAACGGTCGAGGCCGAGCCCCTTGACCCCGTGATGGCGCCCAAGAGCGTCCTCAACGACCTGCGGCGGCAGGCCGTCGAGCGCCTCCTGGCGCAGCGCCGGGCCGCCGCGCGCCACGCCATCGCGGAGCCCGACGCCCTCGGCCTCCTTCGCATGACCTTGCCTGCTGCGGCTGCAACGTCTGGCGCAACAAGCCTTTACGTTCTCGTGCGCAGCCTCGGCCAGCTCCACGCCGTGCTCGGTGGCGGCATGCCGCGGCCGGCGATGGTGTACGGCGACTTCGCCGACCCGGCCCATCAAGCAGAGGCAGTGGCACGCGCCCGCGCGGCGGGGGCCGCCATCGGCCTCGCCACCCCGCGCGTCATCAAGCCGGGCGAGGAGGACGCCCTGCAGGCCGTGGCCGAGGCAGGCCCCGATGCCGTTCTCGTGCGCAACCTGGCGGCCCTGGCCTTCTTCCGCGGCCGCGAGTCTCACCCCACGCTCGTGGGCGACTTCTCGCTCAACGCGGCCAACGACCTGGCGGCCAGCGTCCTGCTCTCTCTCGGCATCGCGCGTGTGACCCCTGGCCTCGACGTGGGCGCGGAGCAGTTCGCGGCGATGCTCCGGCACGCCGACCCCGCCCGCTTCGAGGCCATCGTCCACCACCACGTGCCCATGTTCCACACCCAGCACTGCCTGTTTGCGGCCCGGCTCGCGCGCGGCCGTGGGCGCGGCGAGTGCGGCCGCCCATGCCGCCGCGCCCGCCTGGCCCTCCGCGACCGCAAGGGCGCCGAACACCCCGTGCTCCCCGACGCCGCCTGCCGGAACACCGTCTTCCATGCCGCCGCCCAGGCCGCCGAGGCTGTCGGACGCCTCCGGGGCCTGGGCCTACGCCATTTCCGCATCGAGCTACTGGACGAGGGGCCACGGGAGGCGAAGAGGCTGCTCGCCCGCTGGGGGCAAGCCCTGGCCATCGCGGGGGTTTGACAGCGCTGCGCCCCGGTTGCTAGAATGTGGCCTGCACGAGCCCACCGCCCCCCAAGGAGCCGAGGAGATGGCCGTCGAGCTTGCCTACGCGCTCATCACCCCCTACAGCCTGCTCAAGAGCCGCACAGGCGGAATTATCAGCCGTTTGCTCTCGACCGACCTGGAGCTTGAAGCTGCCCGCATGATGGCGCCCAGCGACGAGTTCGTGGACCGCTACAAAGCCCTCCTGACGGCCCAGAGCATCCCGTCGCCCGTCAAAGAGGCCCTGCTCGACTACTGCGACGCCTATCTCCGCCCCAACAACCGACTCGGCATCTCCAATCGCCTCCTGCTCCTGCTCTTCCGCGGCGAGAACGCCGGGCACCTGCTCAACGACGTGGCCGGCCCCATCGGCCGCCAGGCCCGCGGCGACACCGTGCGTGGAACCTATGGCGACTACGTCCTCGAGCGCGACGGCCGGGTCCACTACTTCGAGCCCGCCTGCCTCATCTGCACCGACCCCGCTGCGATGGCCGACCACCTGCGCCTCCTGGCCGAGTTCGCCGACCGCGACGGCGGCATCGTCACCCGCGCCGTCAGGCTCCCGCCGGACGCCAAGGCGGAGACGACGCTGGTGATCCTGAAGCCCGACAACTTCCGCCGCGGCTCCGCCCGCCCGGGCAACATCGTGGATATGTTCGCCCGCACAGGGCTCTTCATCGTCGGGGCCAGAGTCCTCCACCTCACCGTGGCCCAGGCCGAGGAGTTCTACGGCCCGCTCCGCAAGATCTTCATCCAGAAGCTCCGCGGCAACGTCGCCCGCCGAGCCGCCGAGGCCCTCCGCGAGGCATTCGCCTTCGACATCCCGGCCGACGCCGTCGAACAGATCGGCGACATCCTGAAGGGCTACAACGCCGACCACGAGTTCAACGGCATCGTCGAATACATGACCGGCCGCAACCCGGCCAAGCTCACCAGCCCGGGCGAGCGCCACATGCCCGGCGCCGAGAGGTGCCTCGCTCTCCTCTACCACGGCGAGGGCGCCATCGAGAAAATCCGCGACCGACTCGGCACCACAAACCCACGCGAGGCAAAGGCAGGCTCCGTCCGCTCAAACTACGGCGACGACCTGATGCGCAACGCCGCCCACGCCTCCGACTCCGTAGCCAACGCCGAGCGCGAGCGCCGCATCATCGGCCTGTGGGACGACAAGCCGCCCTGCGACGTCACCCTCCTCATCGGCCTCTACCTCGCTTCCCTGAAGCAAGGCCCGGAACCCGTCCCCTCGCCTGCGTGAACGGCCCGCCCTCTGTTCGTCCTCGTCCTCGTCCCTCGTCCTCGTCCTCGATTCACTCGGGCGTGGGCACAAGAGTCGAGGAGGAGGACGAGGACGACGGACGAGGACGATTGGAAGACCCCCACAGCCGCAAGGAGCCGCAATGCGTGTGTTCACCCTCAACGTCGGCCCCCTCCAGGCCTGCTGCCACCTCCTCGCCCCCGATGGCGCGCCGGATGCCGCGGTGATTGACCCCGGCGGCGACGCCGAGCTGATCGCCGAACAGCTCCGCTACCGCAAGCTCGCGCCCCGCTACATCATCCTCACCCACGGCCATATAGACCACACCGAGGCGGTCGCCGCCCTCAAGCGGGCCTATCCCGAGGCCCTGGTGTGCGTCCACGAGGCCGACGCGCCGATGCTCCGCGACAAGGGGGCGGCCCTCGCCTCCTGGATCGGCATCCCCTTCGAGCCGTGCGAGCCCGACCGCCTCCTGGCCGACGGCGACACGCTGGAGTTGGGCGCGGAAACCATCGAGGTGATGCACACCCCCGGCCACACGCCGGGCGGCATCGCACTCCTCGTGCGCCACGCGGGCGAACCGGCCGCCATCTTCAGCGGCGACACCCTGTTCGCCGGCGGGATAGGCCGCACCGACTTCCCCGGCGGCCGCTACCAGCAGCTCATCGAGAGCATCCGCACCCGCCTCTTTGCCCTGCCCGAAGCCACGCGCGTCTACCCCGGCCACGGCGAGCCCACCACCGTCGGCGAAGAACGCCGCACCAATCCATTCCTGCTGTCCGCTTGACGATCCGACGCCCCGGCGCTATGCTGGTGGCTGTGAGGCGGCGGACGACTTCAGCCAGCGTCGCGCGAAGGAGACCTGACCATGGCCGCACCCAAGACCGCATCAGCCCGGCGGCGAGCGCCGACGCGACGCAGGGTCAAGCCAATCTGGGAGGTGATTGACGAGATCATGGCAAAAGTGCCGGAAGAGGAACTGAGGAAGCTGCCCACAGACGGTGCCAAGAATGTCGAACATTACTTGTACGGTGCCCCGAAGAAACCCTGATGCGAACGCTCTTCGCCGACACCTGCTACTGGATCGCCTCGGCCAATCCCAGGGACGCATGGCACGAATGGGTCCGGTCCGCCCCCCAGTGGCTCGGCCCGTTTCACATTGTCACGACGGACGAAGTCCTTGTGGAGTTCCTGAACTTCTTCGGTGAGCTTGGGCAGCGAGCAAGAGAGCAAGCCGCCGACGCGGTCCGCGCCATCCTGAGGTCACCCACCGTCCGTGTCCTTCCGCAGAGTCGCGAGTCATTCCTGGCCGGGTTGTCGCTCTATGAGGCCCGGAGCGACAAGGAGTACAGCCACACCGACTGCGTCGCGATGGATGCGATGCGGGCACTTGGGCTCGCGGACATCCTCACCAACGACCATCACTTCGAGCAGGAAGGCTTCACCATCCTGCTGAAGGAATAAGCCCGCCTACTTGGCTTCCTCTTTGTTCTTCGGCGGCTCGGGGGTGGCGCGGGGCTTCGGGGCCTTGAGGGCTTCGAGCCAGGCGGCCAGGTCGTCCAGCTCCTTCGGCCCGAAGAGCCAGGTGTGCCCCTTGTCGGGCACGTAGCGGAGGGTGAGGGGCACGCCCGCCTCGCGCCAGGCGCCCTCGGCCTTGCGCCAGGCCTCGGCGCCAGGGTCCTTGTCCCCCACGAGCACGAAGAAGGGCGTCCGCCGCGCCGCGGGGTGCTCGGGCAGCGGCGTGAGGGCCAAGCCGGCAGCCGTCCGCTGCACGGGATACGCTGCGTCGAGCACCAGGCCGCCGTAGGCCCCCGGCGTGGCCTGCCAGAGGGCGAGAGCCACCTGGCCGCCGGCGCTGTAGCCCATCAGGAGCGGGCGGTCGGCATCGAGGCCGGGCGTCTTCGCCACGGCGGGCAGCGTCTTCTGGGTCAGCTTGGCCACGTCGGCCGGCGACCAGAAGCGCCACTCTTTCTGGGTGAAGACGAGCAGGGCGTAGCCGAGCTTGGCGAAGCGCTCGGCCAGGGGCTCGACCACCTGGTTAGCCGAGCCGCCGGCGGGGTGGAGCCACACGATGAGGCGGTGGGGCCGCTCGGCCGTGGCGGCCGGGCTGATGCGCAGGCGGTAGCGCAGGCCCCCCTCGGGCCGGCCCTCGAGGGTCGTCACGCCGCTGACCGCCGGGCCTGGCTCGTACTCAGGCACGCTGGCGAGAGCCGTCTGCTCGGCCTTCTGCATGCAGCGGGCGAAGCGGGCCTCCTTCCGCAGGCTCGCCAGGTCCTCGTCCTGCCGCATGTGGTCGGGGTCGCCGAACCCCTTGAGCGCGGCCATCTCGAGCGCGGCCAGGGCCTCCGCCGTCCTGCCTACCCGCGCGAGCGAGCAGGCCAGGTTGTAGTGCGGCCCTGCCTCGTGGGGCGCGAGCAGGATGAGGCGGCGGCAGGCCTCGGCCGCCTTCTCGTAGTTCCGCTCCTGGAGTTGCCGCACCATCTCCTCATTCGCGCGCGCCAGTTCGCGGTTCGCGTGGTCCGCCTCCCCCGCCCACGCGGCAGCGCCTGCCAACACGACCGCGCACGCCACGCAACGAAGCCATTCCGCCACCGTCATTCGAGCGCCTTTCTCCACGAGAAGCCCAATGGAGCCTGACCACCGTGTCCGTTGCCCCAAGTATGTCATGCGGACGGGCCGCAAGCAAGGGCGATTGGGCGCGCGGGGCAGCAAGTTCCGGTTGCGCGGCAACGCCCGCCCGTGTAGAATCCGGTCCGCAGGGAACGCGTTGCCGTCGTCTCTCTACCGCATCCAGGAGCGCTGCACGATGAGTGGACTGTTCGGGGTGGTGGCGAAGGGGGATTGCTGGGACTACCTGTTCTACGGGACCGACTACCAGTCGCACCTGGGCACGGAGTTCGGGGGCCTCGCGGTGGTGGGCGAGAGCATTCAGCGCCGCATCCACACGGTGAGCCAGGCGCAGTTCAAGAGCCGCTTCTACGACGAGCGCCCTGCCCTCCGCGGCAGCCTGGGCATCGGCGTCATCAGCGCCAACGAGCCGCAGCCCATGATGCTCCTGTCCCGCTTCGGCGAGTTCGCCGTCTGCATGGACGGCAATATCACGAACCGCGATGCGCTGGTGAAGGAGCTGCACGAGCAGGGCGTGTCGTTCGGCGACCCCTTCCACGGAAAGGTGAACTCGACCGAGCTGGTCGCGCGGCTCATCAGCCTGGGCGACGACATTGTGGATGGCATCCAGCGGATGTTCGCCAAGGTCAAGGGCGCCGTGTCCGTGCTGGTCCTGACGCGGGACGGCATCTACGCCGCGCGCGACAAGCTGGGCCATAGCCCACTGGTCCTCGGCACGGACGGCGCGGCCTGGGCCGTCGCCACAGAGTCCACCGCCTTCCCCAACCTGGGCCTCGAAATCCGCAAGTTCCTCCTCCCCGGCGAAATCGTACACATCACCGAGGCCGGCATCGAGCGGCGGGTGCCCGGCTCGCAGGAGGACCAGATTTGCTCCTTCCTGTGGATCTACACGGGCTTCCCCGCCTCCCACTACGAGGACATCAGCGTCGAGCGCGTCCGCGAGCGCTGCGGCATGACGCTGGCGAAGGGGGACGAGGTGGAGGCGGACTTCGTGTCGGGCGTGCCCGATTCGGGCATCGCGCACGCCATCGGCTACGCGATGGGCCGCAGGATTCCCTATCGCCGTCCGCTCGTGAAGTACACGGCCGGCTACGGCCGCAGCTACACGCCGCCGAGCCAGGAAATCCGTGACCTGGTGGCCAAGATGAAGCTCGTGCCCATCGCCGACGTCATTCGGGGCAACCGCATCGTCGTGTGCGACGACTCGATTGTCCGTGGCACCCAGTTCCGCAACTTCACCGTGAAAAAGCTCTGGGAGAGCGGAGCGAGGGCCGTCCACGTCCGCATCGCCTGCCCCCCCCTGATGTTCCCCTGCCGCTACAATATCTCGACCCGCTCGACCGAGGAGCTGGCGGCCCGCCGCGCCATCCACGCCATCGAAGGCCGCGCCATCGAGGACGTGGCGCCCTACCTCGACTCCGCGAGCGAGAAGTACCAGTGCATGGTCGAGTGGATTGCCAAGGACCTCACGGTCACGTCGCTCAAGTACCTCACCATCGGGGAAATGGTCGCCGCCATCGGCCTCCCCTGCGAGAAGCTGTGCACCTATTGCTGGACGGGGTGTGGGACGTGATGCGTGACGCGTGACGCGTGACAAGGACAGGAGCCATCCGGGTAGGTCTTCTCCTGTCTTGTCACGCGTCACGGGTCACGCGTCTGGCCCCTTCCTGTGTGCCTGCTTGCGCCTCGCGCGCTTCTCGGCCAGCTTGGCGCGCTCCTCGCGGAAGCGCCGCTCCGCCCACTCCTTCAGCCGCCGGGCGGCCGGGATGTCGTAGCTCAGCACCAGGAGCCCCAGAGCGATCAGCAGCATCCCCTGGATGATGGGGAGGAAGCAGCCGATGATGCCCACGATCACCAGCAGCACCCCCCCGATGACCCGCAGGACGCGCAGTGTGTACCTGATCATCGCATGCCACCATCCTTCCGGGGCACGGGCCGCTGGACAGTTGCCCGCCGGTATGCCATAGTATCCTACCATAGAGCGACCGGCTTTCCAACGGTGTGGCTCAGGAGGCTCGCGCGATGGAGAGCGTTCGGCCTGGTTTCACCACACTGACACTTCTGGGAGTTGTTGCCATGGCGTCCGCCGCCGAGGTCTGGCCGCAGGGACTGTCGCGGATTCGGGAGCGAGCTGCCACGCCCCTCATCCTCGCCGAGGCTGGGCGGGCACGGGCGCAACTCGTCTCGCTCTCCGAGCACGAACTGGTCACCAACGCAGCGGAATGGCTTGCGGGTTACGCAGGCATCGAGAGGGCGAAGGCCATCGCGCTAGCGGGGGGGCGCGCCATCTTGGCCGCGGTGGGCGAGGCCGACCCGTTCATCAAGCGGCTCGTGGACGCAGGACGCCTTCGCCTCGAGCCGCGCGTGGGGCCGCAGGGCTTTGTCATCGAGCGGGTGAGCGACGCCCAGGCGGGCGAGCTGCTCGTCTGCTGGTCCCCGTCGGCGCTCGGCTGCCGCTACGGGCTGCTCGAAATCCTGCGGTCACTGAAGGTCGAGGGCAAGCGGGTGACAACCGACCTCGCCCGCGTGGTGGAGCGCCCCCAGTTCCCCATGCGCATCTGCTACCTCAACTTCGCCGAACACCTCCAGAATGCCTACAACCCGAATCTCCTCTTCGATTCGCCCGTGAACCGCTGGAGCCGGGAGGACTGGGAGCGCTTCATTGATATGCTCTCGGCCTGCCGCTACAACGTCTTCGAGTTCTGGCTCGTCCCCACCCTCTTCTCGCCCGAGGCCATGAAGGGCGGGAAGATTCAGGCCGATTTCACGGAGACGATGAACCACGTCATCGCCTACGCCAAGCGGCGCGGCGTCGCCGTCCACCC
>VGYV01000208.1 GCA_016872855.1 Planctomycetota bacterium | reverse complement strand
CGCCGCGGCAGGTCCTGGACCTCCGTTGTCTGCATCCGCAGTTCCGGGTAAATCGACAGGCCGTTCAGGCGGTCTTCGCCCCAATGAGCCGAATCGCTGAAAGCTATTTAGCTTCCCGGCTTGCGCGGGCTGGTGCCAGGCCGTGACTTTTCCCCGCCGCCAGGCCGCTGCTTCGGCCTCTCGGCGTCGGTCCCCCCAAACCCCCGCCCCCACCTCGCGTCGGGCCGTACTGCGGACGAGTCTTGGCCGCGGGCCCGCTTCGCGGGGAGGCAAAGCGGCATCTGCGGCGCCGCACTCCATAATCCTCCCCCGTCACAAGGAGGCGGATTATGGACTGCGGTGACGAAGTCGCCGCTTTGGGTTCCCGCGGAGCGGACAGAGGAGCGCGACTGGCGAGGTTGTGGGCAAGGCTCAGCGCCCGTGGAGAGGGTCGGGGTGAGGGTGCTTGTTCCGCACGAGGGGGCTGAGCGAAGCCCGAGGGGCAGATGATAAGGGGATAGGGGCCGCTATGCGGCGCGGCCGCGCCGCCTCCGCCGCGCCAGCGCGGCCAGGCCACGCTGTCGAAGCTCCCGCCCGGGAGGTCCCCGAGGCCTTGGGAGAAGGGGGCGGCCGCGGCCTCCTGGACAATCGTCGCAAGAGCGATCGCGGCGAAGGCAAGAAGCAATGTACTCAGGCGTTGAGGGCGTCGAGGAACTCGTCGCGGCGGCGGCCGAGGCGGCGGGAGAGGGTGGCAAGGGCCTCCTTGTGGAGCTGGCAGACGCGGCTCTCGGTGACGTCGAGGACGAGGCCGATCTGGGCCATGGTCAGCTCCTCGAAGTAGTAGAGGAGGAGGGTGTATCGCTGCTTGTCGGGGAGGGACTTGATGGCGTCCCGGAGGCGCTGTCGTGCCTCGTCGGCGAGGAGGCGGCGGGCGGGGTCGGGCCGGGGGTCCAGGAGCGCGGGGTCGAGGTCGGCTGCGGCCTCCTCGTGCGCGGTGTCGAGCAGGACTGGGCGGCGGCGCTTGACCTGGCGCCAGAGGCTTGCGACCTCGGCGCGGGAGACGCCGAGGGCGTCGGCCAGCTCGTCGTCGGACGGGGGCCGGCCGTGGGACGTGGCGATTTCCTCGGCGGCGCGCTCGAGGCGCTGGGCTTTGAGGCGAACCGTCTCGGTGGCCCAGGATGTCTTGCGCTGGTCGTCGCGCATGGCGCCGAGCACACGCCAGGTGCACCAGGTGTCGAAGTAGACGCCGCGGGCGGGGTCGAAGCGCTCGAATGCCTCCATGAGGCCCACCATCCCGGCGTCCACCAGGTCCTGGAGGGGCGGCACGTTGTTCATCTCGGCGCGGAGGTCTTTGGCGATGGCGTAGATTTTGCGGGTGCAGGCGCGGACGAGGTCGGCCTTGACCCGCTCGTCGCGGGTGCGCTGATAGTCGTGCCAGAGCTGGTCAATGTGGCGGGATGCTGCGCCCAAGAATGCCCCTCAGGAACTGTCTCAGAGCGTCGCAGAGGATGAAGCCTGTAGGCGGGCCGTCCCCGGCCCGCGAGGAGCCACGTGGGGCAGGGACGCCCCCGCCTACAGCGGCCCTTCGCTGGGGCCGGCAACGCGGCCCACGGGATTCCTGGACAGGCTCCGCAGCAGGGCTCAGTAGTCGTAGTGCTGATAGGTCTCCTGGGCGTGGGCATCGAGGCCGCCGCGCAGGTCGCGGGTGTAGCGGAGGCCGGTGATGAGTTCCCTGGCGCCCTTGGGCTGGAGGCTGACTCCGAAGCCGCTGCCCAGCCCCGCCGAGTCGCTCTGGAAGGTGAAGGAGGCCAGCCAATCGTGGAGGTCGCGGGTGATGCGGAGCTGGAACTCGTTGGATGAGCGCTGCTCGGAGTTGCTCTCATACTGGAGGTCCACGCGCCACTTGTTGTTGGGCTGGAAGGTGAGGAGTGCGCCCCATTGGCTGGCGTAGCCGGCCTCGTAGCGCTGGGAGAAGCTGAAGGCCCACTTGTCGCTGATCTCGATGGTGGCGCCGGAGCGGACGAACGTGACCTCCTTGGCCATGCCGCCGTAGGTTCCGCACACCTTGCGGCCGAAGTCGAGGAATATGTAGACGCCGTGGGTGGGGATGAAGCGGGTCTCGATGCCCCAGTCGCCGCGGGACTTTCCCCAGTTGTCGCGGCGGCTGTCGAGGTAGTAGGTGACGTTGGGGTTGATCTCGAGGAAGGTGGCTGGGCGTCCCTCGCGGCGGGTCTGCCAGCGGTTGCGGAAGCTGAAGTGGATGAGGCGGACGGGTTCGATGGCATCAATGTCGCCGAAGGCGAGGGCCTGGGTGTCCCAGGGGCGATACCAGCGGCCGGGGAAGGCATAGCCTGGGTCCCGGATCGGCTGCTCGAAGTCCGTGTCGTCGGTCAGGATCAGCTCGTCGGTGCGTATCGAGGGCTTCTGGATGGCGAGGAATCGGAACTCTGGGGTGATGACGTGTCGGATGCCCTGGAGGTCGAGGAGTGGGGTGCGGACGCGCACGTCCTCCCAGGGCCGCCAGAACTGGGTGTTGACGCGGAGGCCGTAGAGGAAGAGGCTGCGGAAGCCGCTGCCGCCGTCGAGGAGCTCGGAGTAGTAGGTGCCGCGGTAGGCGGCGAAGGGCTCGATGTGGAAGATGCCCGCGTCGAAGGGGTAGGAGAGTTGGTGGTAGGTGTTGAAGCGGACGAGCTTGCGCCCGTCCGACATGTCCTCCTGGGGTGAGGACTCCCACGGCATGATCGGGTAGTCGGGCTCGCCGTCGTAGAAGAAGTTCCACCGGCGGCGCACGCGCTCGTAGTCGGGGTCGGTGGGCAACTGGCCGGGCTTCAGTCGCAGGACGGAGAGGCGTCGGCGGATGTTTGCGACCTCGAAGTGTCCCGTGTAGAGGAGGTTGCCGACGATGGGGTAGGAGAAGATGTTGAAGCCGATCTGGGGGAGGTATTCGGTGGTGTCGAGCCACTTCTGGCCGCGGTCGCGCCAGCGGACGTGGAGGTAGGCTGCGAAGGGGCCGGAGGAGTACTTGATGTAGCCGCGGTTCTCGATCGGCTTCTCGCGTTCGTAGTCGCGCTCGAAGAACTCCTGGCGGAAGCCCGCGTCGGAGTGCCGCTGGTACTCGAGGTCGAACTCCCAGCCCTCCGGGATGTCCTGCGAGTGGGTGACTTTCACGCGGTGTCGGTCCCTGGTGCCCAGTTCGAACTCCTTGAGGTCCTTGCCGCGGTCGCTGGGGACGCGGTAGACTTCGAGGCGTCCGCGGACGAGGTCGCGGCCGAGGACGCTCTCGGTGGGGGGGTCGGCGCTCCTGTATTCGAAGCTGGCGCCGTAGCCGAAGCCGCGCTTGGCGTAGTAGTCGGCCCGAACGCCGACGTCGGCGTCGAGGAAGCCGAAGAGGCGCTCGTTGAGGCGGTAGATGACCTCGGTCTGGGTGTACATGCCGTAGCGCCCCGAGCTGCCGGCGGCGATGCGAATGCGGGGCCACTGCCAGCCGAGGGGCACGTAGAGCTTGGGCCAGTACATGGGGAACACCCAGATGGGCGGGAGTGAGACGCCGCGGATGAAGTACATGATGTCGGTCGCGATCAGGTGCTCGTCCATCACGAGCTCGACCTCGCTGGCGCGGAAGAAGGTGTGGGGTTCGTGGAACTGGCAGGGGCTCATGGTGACGCCGCCGCGGGCGAGGAAGTGGCGCACGTCGAGCTGGAGCACCTCCTCGGCGCGCACCTGCCAGGTGACGCGGTCGGGCCGCTCGCTCCAGCGGGCCACGGCGTTGAAGAGGAACCCGCTCCGCGCCACCCGCTTCCTTGTGCCGGCCTTGGTGTCCTCGATGTCGAGCCAGCGGACATAGGCCTGCTCGGCCTCGAACATGCTCTTTCCCGTGCGGTAGAGGACGTGGCCCTCGAGGTATGCCTCGCCGTCCTTCATCCAGAAGACTGCGGCGTCGCAGGTGATGAGGGCCTCGCCCCAGGCCACGCGCACGTTGCCGATGGCGTACATGATGTCCGCGCCCTCTTGCGCGAACATCTCGGCCTTGAACAGGGGAGGCGGCTGGGGCGGCTCCTCGCCGGCGGCTGCCCGGCCGCCCAGGAGCAGAAGGAGCAGCGACGCGCTTGCGGCGGCCTTCATTCGCATCGGGTTCCGTTCCTGGGCGCGGCGTGGCTGCACGGTGGTCACTGCTCGTGGGTGCCGGAGGCCGGCCGTGGCTCAGCGCGGAGGGCTGCCAGGGCCTCGATGACGTCAGGGTCGAACTGCCGGCCGGCGTTCCCGCGCAGCTCGGCGATGGCCTCGGGGGCCGAGAAGGGGGAGCGATAGGGGCGGTTCGAGCGCATTGCGTCGTAGGCATCGGCGACCGAGAGGATGCGCGCCCCCAACGGTATCTTGCTGCCTGCCAGGCCGTCGGGGTAGCCGCTGCCGTCGAGGCGCTCGTGGTGGTGGCGGACGAGCTGGCACAGCTCGATGATGCGGTCGCTGCCCATCTGGCGGATGATGCTCTCGCCGATCTGCGGGTGGCTGCGCACGTAGGCCCACTCGTCGTCGGTGAGGCGCCCGCGCTGGCTCAGGACGGCCTCTGGGATGCCGATCTTCCCGATGTCGTGGAGGAGGCCGGCCAGCTTCACCTTCTCCTGCTCGGCCTCGGATAGGCCCATTCCCTCGGCGATGCGGCGGCCGAGCTTGGACACGCGGGCCGAGTGGCCGTAGGTGTAGATGTCCTTGGCCTCCACCGCGGCCACAAGCGTCTCGATGGCGCCCACGAACAGCCGCTCGAGGTTGTCCACCAGCTCCACGCGATGGAGTGCGAGGCCCGCGTGGCGAGTGATGGCGCTCAGGAGCTCCATGTCCTGCTCGTCGAAGCGCTGGCGGCCGGCCGCCGCGTCGAGGTAGAGGGCGCCCAGCACGTGGTCGCCGGCCTCAAGCGGGGCGCACATCACGGCGCGGACGAGGCCGGCGGCCTCCCCGTCGCCCAGGGCTTCGGGCACCGGGAGCTGGAGGTCCTTGCACAGCACGGAGGCCCGGCGCTCGATGCACTCGGTCACGATCGAGCGGCTCAGGGGCAGCAGGGCGTCCGACCTCGCTGCCCCGCCCACGCGGATCACCTGGGGGCGCAGGTCCCCCTCCTTGTCCGACAGCAGCAAGAACCCGCGCTCGGCGCTCAACACGTCCAGCACCGTGTCCATCAGCACGGCCATCAGCCGCGCGGGCCGCTCCTCGGCCGAGATGGCCCTGTGGACCTTCTCCAGGGCGACGAGGTGGCGGCGGATGCTGCCGTTCGCCTCCTGCGTCGGCCTGGGCCTGGCCGCGGCTTCGGCAAGGGCGGCCACGGGGACCACCTGGGTGTCGGCACGGCCGGAGTCGGTGAACTTGCACGCGGGCGGCGGCGTGCTGCGCCCAGGCGTCCGTTCCACCACAAGCTTGATCGTCCCCACCTCGATCTGGTCGCCCTCCTGGAGCGGTTGGCGCTTCACACGCTGGCCGTTCACGAACGTGCCGTTGCTCGAGTTCAGGTCGGCGATGACCAGCTCGCCCCCGTGGTCCTCCACCACGCAATGGAAGCGCGAGACGCCCAGGCCCAGGAGTTGAAGATCGCTCTCACCGCTGCGGCCAATCGAGAGGGCCTCGGATGGGCGCACCCGCACCTGCTCCCCAGCTCGCTGGCCATTCACCACGCGCAGCACCGCCGTCATCGCCACCTCGTCGAGTGCGAGGCGGGACAGGTCCCGCCCTCGCGCACTTCATCGCGCCCCACGCCGGCACGCAAGCGTGGCTCACCTCCCAACTCCCAAGCGTTGGCGATTATAGCAGAACGCGCAAGTGGGGGTCAACCCCAAAACCCGCCGAGCCGCTGCTGTGCGCCTGTGCGCGCGGCCTGGCCCCCGTTCCTCGCGCCCCTGCAGTGTGTGGCACGGCTGGCTTGCCCAGCCGTGTCGCTGAGGCGCGGCGCAGGAGCCGGAGCCACGGCTGGGCAAGCCAGCCGTGCCACACTCGGCAGGTGTGTCAGGTGGAGGGCCTGGCCTCGTCTCTCGCCCGCCGCCGCAGTTGGCCGCACGCCCCCGCGATGTCGGCGCCGCGCCGCTTGCGGAGTTGGACGCGGACGTGTCGGCGCCGCAGCTCGGCCGCGAAGCGCTCGGCACGCTCCGCCGGCGGCTCCTGCCACGCCAGGCCCTCCACGGGGTTCAGCGGCAGCAGGTTCACCAGAATCGGCTCGCGGCCCACCCACTCCGCCAGGCCCTGCGCGTCCGCTGCCGAATCGTTGATGTCGCGGACGAGCACGTACTCGAACGTCACCTCGCGCCCCGTCGCGTGCCGGTAGTGCCGTGCGGCGGCCACCACGTGCTGGAGCGGCTGCGCGTGGGGCACCAGCCGCTGGCGCGTCAGGTCGTCGGAGGCGTGGAGCGACACGGCGAGATTGACCCCCAGCCCCTCGTCGGCGAGTTGGCGGATGCGAGCGGCGATCCCCACCGTCGAGACCGTGATCCGCCGCGGACTCAGGGCCAGGCCCCAGGGCGCCATGAGCACTCGCAGCGCCCTCACGAGCGCCGCGTAGTTCATCAGCGGCTCCCCGATCCCCATCACCACCACGTTCGTGAGCTTCTCCTCGGGCGGCAGGAGGCCTTGGGCGTGGAGCACCTGCTCCACGATCTCGCCGTGCGAGAGGTCGCGCACCAGCCCGCCCAAGCCGCTGGCGCAGAAGACGCAGCCGATGGCACACCCGACCTGTGTCGAGACGCAGACCGTGTGGCGCCGGCCCTCGGGGATGACCACGGCCTCCACCGCCGCCCCGTCAGCCAGCCCCACGAGCAGCTTCCGCGTCCCGTCGGCACTCTCCTCCATGCGCTGCACTGCCGACGTGAAGACGACGGCGCGCTGGGCGAGCGTGGCGCGGAGCGGCTTCGCCAGGTCCGTCATCGCCTCGAAGCCGGCCGCGCGGCCCCGGTAGACCCATCGCAACACCTGGTCCGCGTGATACGGGCGCGCGCCCAGGGCCGCGACGAACTCCCGCACCTCGTCGCGCGTGGCGCCCACGATGGGGAAGTGGCCGGGAGGAGATGCAGGGGAGTCAACGCTCATTGAGGCACCGGGTCACACACGTTCTCACATCGTCCTCGTCCCTCGTCCTTCGTCCTCGATCCCTCGCCTGTGGGGGCAAGAGCCGAGAACGAGGGACGAGGACGAGGAGGATTGCGGAAGAACAACGGCCTCACTGCAACTCGGGGCCACTCTTGCCTTGCGGGACAGGGTGGTTTCCCGCAGGGCTTCGCGCTATAATCCCGCGGGCGGCGAGCAGGGCCGCCAGCTCGCCGGAGCGGGCGAAGCGCTCGAAGGCCGCGATGTCGGGCAGCAAGACGTCCGACAGGAATCGAATGGCCCAGTTGGCCCCCATCGGCGAGATGGCGACGACGAGGCGGCCGTTCCGGTGGGCCTGCCACATCTCGATGGCCGTGCCCATGCTCGCCTCGGGCGCGTAGGCCACCAACACGTCGGCCCGGGCCGCGCGCTCCATCAGCCCGAAGAACGTCTCGCGCGCCACCTCGTCGGCGAAGCCCAGCGAGTTCGGGTAGTTCTCGATCGGGCAATACGTCTCCGCGTCGGGGAATGCCGCGCGGAGCAGCCCCACCAACCTGTCGCGGTACGACTGCCCGTGGATCGAGCGGTCCTGAAGCGAACCCTGGATGATGCCGGCAACGAAAAAGGTCGCCAAGTCCCTGTCTCCTGCGCCGCGGGCGACGCCATTTAACCAGGCGCCCTGCCCTGGATCAAGTGGCGCGCCTCTGCGGCCCAGCGCTACCCGCACTCCCGCAGTCCCACCGTCACCCTGCCCTCTCCCTGGAAGGGAGAGGGGTCAGGCCACCCCCCTCCCTCTCAGGGAGGGGGCAGGGGGAGGGTTGGCGCGAGGGGACGCGGGAAGCCGTGAGGGCGAGCCGCCATGCTCGCCGCGGCGACGTTCTCACATTCTTAAGAATCTTGGAATGTCGGCGCTTGTCGGCGCCGCACTCCTGGGCGTGGGGTGCGTGCGGAAGTGGGCGGTGTACTATGCGCCGGTGTGGTCGGCGGATGGGGCAAGGCTTTACTATGTGACGGCGCGGGCCGAGGGGGGGATGGCGGTCCGCGAGGTGGACGTGGCGTCGCGTAAGGGGGCAGTGCTGACGGTGGGGCGCCTGACGAGTCCGCCCGCCGCCATGGCGCTTTCGCCGCAGCGCGACAAGGCGGCCTGCGCGGTCGTGGTCCGCCAGAATGGCCAGGCGCCCACGCTCCGCATCCATATCCTGTCGCGCGCCGGCAACGGGGATAGGGTGGCGTGGGAGACGGCCTGCGTCCGCGGGGTGGTGGACCTGTGCTGGGCGCCCGACGGCCGGTCGGTCTTCGTCGCGGCGGACAGGTCGGGCGGCTCTGGCCTCTTCCGTGTGCCGGCGGAAGGTGGGGCAGCGCAGGCGGTGGCGATTGGTCTCGCCGAGGTGCGCGACCCGGCGGCTTCGGCTGACGGGCGGCGCGTGGCCTTCGTGGGGCGCGAGAAGCCAGGCGAGCCCTGGTCGCTCTATGTGGCCTCGGCCGATGGCTCCTCGCGCAAGGTGGCCGCCTCTGCCATCTTCCGCGAGCACGGCGCGGGCTACGGGCCGGCCTGGTCGCCACGCGGCGACCTGTTGGCCTACGTGGCCGAGCGGTATCTGTGCCCGGGCCGCGCCGAGATTCTGCTATGGGAGCCCGCGACCGGGGGCAGCCGTCCCCTGGCCCGCACCCTGGCGGGGGGCTGCATCGCGCCGGCCTGGTCGCCGCGGGGCGATAGCATCGCCTTGGTCTCGCTGCCCTTGGGCGTCGGCCCTGATGGCCCCGGCACGAGGGGCCTGCCCGCCGACATCCTGGTCATGGATGCGGCGGGGAAGGGGACGCTGACGGTGACAGCCGATGGGTTGGCGAACCTGATGCCCTCTTGGTCGCCGGATGGCCGCTTCCTGGCGTTTGGGACATGTGCCGATCCGGGGCTCGGGCCACACGTGGTCCAGATCGCCTCGGTGGAGACGGGCAAGGTGAGCCTGGCGGAGGAGGGGCCGGAGGGGGAGTTCCTTCTCGCCCTGGCTCGCCACGGTCGCTCGGGCCTGCCCGCTCCTGCCAGGCTGGCCGCGCTCGCCTTGCGGATGACGGATCGGGGTATGCTCGCCCGTGCAGCGCCTGTGCTGGCGGGGCTGTTCGCCGAGGCGGGGGACTGGGGGAGGGCGGCGGAGTGGGCCAGGAGGGCGGGCGTGAGGCCGGGCCTGGAGGCGCCCGCCGGACTCGATGCTCTGGGAGCGGCGCTGGCCGCGTGCCGCAGGGCTGCGACGGGCGGGACGAAGGGCGGCGGTGCGGCACGGGCCGCCGTGGAGGCGGCCAAGCTGGCTGCCGCTGAAGGCGACCACTGGCGGGCCACCAGGCTGTTGCTGGACACGCTGATGTCGCAGGCGCCTGCCGCAGTGCGGCGGGAGGCGCTTCGCCTCCTCACCGTGGGTCGGCTCCAGCGGCTGGAACCGCTGGCCTACGACGTCGCGGAGGTCGTCCAACTCGCCGCGTTCGGCTTCCTCGAGGCGGCAATCGCCCAGGGGGAGCGCCTCAGGCTAGCGGTGGCGGCCAGTCCCGAGGGCGCCGCCACGCTGCGTCGGGCGCTGGCCGAGGCCTTCGAGGGGCTGACCGCCTACCACCTGGCCCGAGGGGACATCGCGGCGGCGCGGCAGACGCTCGGCCGCTGGGTCCGAGGCGCGTCCCGCGCCGACGACTTGCCCAGGGCTCTCGCCTGGCTCGCGACATCATGCCGCCAGGCGGGCGACGAGAAGGGCCTGGTTGAGGTCCTCTCCCATCTGGCCGCGGAGTTCCCCGACCGGCCCGAGGGGGCGCAGGCCCGCCGCGAACTCCTCCTGCTCGACACCCGCCGCCAAGCGGGCCAGTAGACCCCTCGGTTGTCACTCGCGCGCGTCTTGCGCACGTGTGACGAAAGGAATGTCGAATGTCGAACGTCGAATGTTGAATGTCGAATGACAGAGAAGGCCAGTGGCTTGCATTGCTCTTCTCAGTTCGACGTTTGACATTCGGCGTTCATCATTCGGCATTTTGGCTCTTTGGTCGCCCCTAGGCGCGGCCTGTCTGTCACCGCAGCGCCAATCCGGCAGAGGGCAGGGGTCTCAGGCTGACCCCTATCGCCCAACGGCAGTCGTAAGTGGCATGCACCACGATGGTTACGCGACAGGCTCTGCTGTGGGTGCCTGTGGCACGGGGTTTGCTCGTGACCCTGGCAGGAAAGGTGACTTCGATGCCGCAGCAACGGGCGCTGGTCGTGGATGACAACGCAGGCCTCGCCGAGACGGTGGCCGAGATTCTGTCGGACAGCGGGTTCGAGGTGGAGGTCGTGGCGTCGGGTGTGGACGCTCTGGCGGTCTGGCGGCGTCATCCTGCCGACCTTGTGGTGCTGGACGTGGACCTTCCTGACATCGGGGGGCTGAGGCTGGCACGGCGGCTGGTGCGGCGGGCGGAGCGCGGCTGCAAGCTGCTGCTGATGAGCGCGGGCGAGCCGGGGGGCCTTCTCGCCCTGTGCGAGGAGCTGGGAGCGACGTTCCTCGCCAAGCCCTTCAGCCCCGCGCATCTCCTCGCCACGATCCGGCTGGTTCTCGAGGGCGAGACGCTTGCGGCGCCCGCTGAGCAGCCGGCACCGCGCCCCCTGCTTGGGCCACGCCAGCCGCACCGCCTTCTCCCTGCTGCGCGCCCGCCGCGCGCGAGCCGACCGTGACAGCCGCCAGCCGGCTGATTCTCACACACTATCAGGCACACTCAAGAATGCCAAACCCACGGAGGGAGAGTTGGCATCCTTGTTGGCATTCTTGACTGGGGTGGGCCAACATGAGGTGCCGCCGGGCGGCAGCGCCCGGCGGCACGGGTGGGATCGGGGGCAGGGGAGGGCCTATTTCTTGTAGACGGGCAGGAAGCGGTAGTAGACCTCGAGGCTCAGGACGGCCATGGCGGTGGCGTAGACGCGGCCGCCGGAGTGCTTGGCCCACACGTGGTTCTGGGGGTCCCAGCTCCCGCGCACGAAGCGACCCCTTGCGTCGTTGACCTGGTGGATCTGGCACTTGACGAGTGGGTCGCGGAAGAGCTTGTTCCACTCGGGCCACCACTCGCCGCCCATCTGGAACATGGCCAGGACCGAGTAGTAGGTGTAGTAGAGGTCGCCGACCAGGCTGTCCTTGGTGCCGTTCGCCACGCCGGGCTTGCCGCCCTGATGCTTGCGGAGCCAATCGGCGGCGGCGAGGATTTCGGCATCGTAGTCGCCGCCGAGGAACTGGCGGCAGAGCATGCCGATGGAGGTCATGGCCGCCGAGGCGCCGCGGCTGCCCACCGTGTAGGAGCTGCCGCCGTAGTCGCGGTAGGTGTTCTTCAGGAACACCCGCGCGCGCTCCACCGCCTCCTGGGGCACCCGCAGCTCAGAGCAGATGGCGGACTTGATGGCCATGATCTGCCAGCCGGTGACCGACATGTCGCCGTCGTCCTTCGGCACAGCGCCGCCGTAGCGGAAGCCGCCGTGGTCCGGCTGCACCTTCACTACGTAGTCTATTGCCTTCTGC
Organism: Planctomycetota bacterium; assembly: GCA_016872855.1. GTDB lineage: Bacteria > Planctomycetota > PUPC01 > DSUN01 > DSUN01 > DSUN01. Next base: position 1,062 of record VGYV01000208.1, on the reverse strand, counting down.
GCCATCCTGCCCACGGCAGGCGACTGGGTGAGGCCATATGCCTCGGACACGGCCATCGTGGCGATGCCCTGCTCGTAGAAGGTCCTCCAGCCGAAGCTGCCGTTGTCCTTCTGGTTCTTGGCCATCCACTCGAGGCCCTTCTCGACGGTGGTCTTGAACTTCCCCTTCGTGTGGGTGTAGCCCGCGCCCAGGAAGGCCAGGAGGGCCAGGCCGGTCATCCCCACGTCGAAGTCGCCGCCGCCATCCCACTTCTTGCAGTCCCAGTGCCCATCGTTCTCCTGGGCCTTGGCCAGCCACACGAGGCCGGCCATGACGGCGCTGGTGGCGTGGGCATTGGTGCCGCCGCGGCCGCCGGGGACCTTGCCCGTGCCGAAGTTCTTCCGGCCCGAGTAGATGCCGCGGTTGTAGGCGGGAGCGTTCTGGCTGTCGATGCCGAACACCGGGGTGTTCGATGGCGGGTCAATGCTGGTGAACGGGCGCTCCACGTCCTTCATGATGTCTTCGGTCGGGTCCAGCCCCAGGTCGGGGCCGGGCTCGTCCTTGCTCACGGGTTCGGGCGAGATCGGTATGTCCTCGATGGGCACATCGAGGGGCTCCTCGATCTGCTCCACCTCGGGCGGCTCGGGCGGCTCGGGCGGGACCTCGGGCGTAGTGTCCTGCACGATGTCCACCTTGATGTCCTTGATCACCGTGTCCTTTGCGTGAGCGTGATAGGGCCAGCTCCACAGGACCAACACGGCGATGATGTGGACGAGGAAGGAGATTGCCCACCAGGGGGAGCGCCGCAACTGACGGTTGAGGAACTCCTCCCACTTGCTCGGTTCCTGCTCGACGTACTGGTCGAGTTCGGTCTCCTCGATGGGCAGAGGGTTCTTCTCATCGGCCATGCTGAGCACCTCCTCCGGAGCTGCGCCCGGACACTCTCCCCGCATTCATTATAGCGCTCGCCAAAGGCGTGTCAAGAGGCGAATCACAAGAATCCTCTAGATAGCTTTCAGCGATTCGGCGGCGCTCTCACCGGCACCAAGACTGCCTAAAGGCAGGACTCCGAACCAGGAGAGC
>VGYV01000207.1 GCA_016872855.1 Planctomycetota bacterium | reverse complement strand
CTCGCGGGGATTCGCCGGCGGGCCGAAAAGCATGCCGGCAGGTGGGAGCTGGTTCACGATGCGTACGCGGATAAGCATCTTGGCGAGTATCAGGGGCTGTTGGCGCGCGGGTCGCGGATCATCCTGCCCGAGGCGGGAGCTTCCCGAGCGGGTCGAGGTGGAGTTCCTGGGCGGGCCTCAGGAGCCCCCGCCGCAGGAGGTGCCGGTGGGCCTGGCGAGGCCCGAGGGGGGCGACCAGGCGAGGGTCAGCGGGAGTTGGGGCGTGGGCCGTAGTGTTGCAAGGGCTGGCCAAGCTCGTAGGCCCCAAGGTCGGGGGCCTTGCCGACGAAGCCGTCGTTGATGTTCGGCAGCACGGTGCCGGCGTCCACCGCCTCGCTCCCCTCGCGGAGCCGCAGGTCGTTCACTCTGGGGTCGAACTGGGTCTTCACGTCGGCGGGGGGCTTGACGCCCGAAGCAAATGCCTTGTCGGGACTTATGGCGACCGCGTGCCTGTAGACGGGGGCCTTCTCGCGGCAGTCCTCGATGGTGGCGTAGCGGACGCCGTTCCACTTCAGAAAGGTCTTCCACTCGCCCCCGAAGCCGTCGTAGTCGAAATCGCAGTCCCGCATCGGCGCCGTGTTCTCATAGCCGTAGTTGGCCCGCGTGCCGATGTATAAGTTGTTGCGGGTGATGAAGTTAGTGACAGGTTGGCCCGTGTAGAGGACCAGGGGCATGCCCTCCTTGACGCTGGTGTTGTGGAAGAAGAGGCAGCCCGAGGGGGCGTTGTGCATCTTGAACGTCTCTAAGCCTAAGTTATGTATAGCGTTACGGAAAATGTAGACTGGGCCGCCCCAGGTCGGCTGCACGCTGATGCCCTGGAACACGTTGGTCAGGCGGTTCTCGAAGCAGCGGGTGTTGTGCTCGCTGTAGTCCATCTCGATCCCGTCGTCCGTACACTCCGAAATCTCGTTGCCGTAGAAGTCAATCGAGGAGCACGGATAGGTCGAGAAGGTGTCGATCCCATCGGCGTAACCGCTTATCCTGTTGTAACATACGACGTGTCCCTGCCCGGAAATCTGGATGCCGCGCTGCTCCTCGATGTTCTTCGAGCGAGGCCAGGTGCAGGGGCCCTTCATGGTGCAGTCGGCGATGTAGATGCGGCTCTGGTTGCGGCCGTCGGTCTGTGCCACGAAGCCGTAATCGCAGTCGGTGATCGTGCAGCGCTTGACGGTGATGCGGGAGGACGCATTGAAGTTGAGCGCCCACTTGGCGTTGCGGAAGGCGAGGTTGTGGAGCGTGATGTCGTGGGAGCCTGGTGCGCCGATGCAGTTGCCCTTGCCATCGCCGTCGAAGACAACCCCGTCCTCGCCCACGAGAGCGACCGGCTTGCCCGGCTCGCCATCGGGCGGGCGGAAGGTGCCCTTGTAGATGCCTTTGGCCAGGCGAAGCACATCGCCCGGCTTGGCCTTGGCGAGTGCCGCCGCGAAGCCATCGGGCGCAACGGGGATGGCCACGGAATGGGCCGGCAGCTTCGGCTCGGCCCAGGTCCTCATCTTGAGCACTTGCTCGTGTGGCACAGGCGCCCCCGCCTGTGCTCCCACAGCCGAGGGCGGCTGTGCCACACCATCAGGGTCGGTGAGCGACAGCTTGACCTCATAGGCGGTGTCCTCCTCAAGACCGAAGATGGAGCCCGCGAAGATGAAGTGGCCTTCGGTTGGCTGAACCGCTTTGCGCATGCCCTGGGGGTCCACGCGGAAGAGGTCGAGGGCCTCTTTCCACACGGCCTCGCCGGCCTTGCGGTAGGCCACCTCCACCTTGGCGTCGCGGTCGTCGTCGCCGGCGATGAGCCAGCGGACGCCGAGGCACTTGAGCGTGGGGAGTTCCTCGACGAGCTTGACGGGCTTCGAGGCGTCCTCAGCGAGGGCCACGGCACTCAAGAGGACCAGAGGCACAAGCGCGATGCGTCTCACGACGGTCTCCTGTCAGGAGTAGCGGTAGCGGAGCGAATGCCACGTGTCCAGGGCGGCCAGCCCCGCGGCGATAGCGCAGGGAACCCACAGGGCCGGCGTGGCGAAGAGAAGCACGGGGAGGACGCGAAAGAGCGAGTAGGTGAGGCCCAGGTAGTGGCAGGGCAGCTCAGCCACCAATCGTGTGGCCTCGCCCCGGCGTCGCCGCGTGAGGAAGGCGTAGGCCGACGCCGCGCCTGCGATCAGAAGGGCCGCTCCCGCCACCCACGGCCCCCATGGCGGCAAGGCGACGGCGACGAATGCCAGGACCCCCGCCAACGAGGCCGACGCGAGGCAGGCCGCTGCCATGAGCGTGCGACGCGCCCGCTCGAGGCCGGCCGCGACAGCGTACGTGCGCACGCCCGCCGAGCGGTCGGCCTCGCGGTCCAGCACCTGGTGGAAGTGCAGGTTCACCCACTTGTCGAGGAACACGGGCAGGCACAGGAGTGGGAGGAGCGCCGCATCGTCCCCCAGCCAGGCCCAGGGCGTGACGCCGTAGGCGAGCGCGCCTTGGGCGCCGTAGGCGAAGAGGCCGAGTGTGCCGCGCTCCTTGAGGCGTGCGGGCCGAAGCGAGTAGGCCAGCGCCAGCACGAGCGAGGCAACGTAGGCAGCGGCGGCGCCCACGGGTGCCCCGCCCAGCACGAGGGCGAGCGGGCCCGTAGCCAGGATGGCCGCAACGGCGGCTCGGCCCGCGGCAGGCGACAGGCGTAGAATCCAGCGACTCTTCCCGGCGGCCGTGTCGTCGGCCCGGTCGGCCAGGTCGTTCGCCAGGATGCTCCCGATCGTGCGGCAGGCCGCAGCGACAAAGAGCAGAAGGCAAGGCAGCCACGCCGAGCCGCGGTCCAGGGCCGGGTTGGCCGCGACGACCAGGGAGAGAGGCAGCCAGAGGGCGGCGCTCTTCACCAGGCCACGCCGCCCCCAAAGGCTCTCCCGGGGAATCTGGCGCCAGAGGGGCGGGGCCTCAGGCGGGCTCATGGCGGGCCGCCTTCCCTTGCTGCCGGCGCTTACGCACAGGGCACGAGCCGTCGAGGCCGTCGAGCCGCCCGGTGAGGGCGAAGGCGGAGGCCCGGCAGCCGGCGCCGCACACGTTCACGTTCCCGCAGTCGGCGCACAGGCCGTGCTCGGCCGGCTGGCGCAGCATCCGGGCGATGGGGGATTGCTGGAACATGGCGCTCAGGCTGTCCCGCCGCACGTTGCCCATCGCCGCAACGGGGTCGTGGATGCAGATGCAGGGGGTCACTGTGCCGTCGGGGTGGATCGCCACGCGGTAGCGGGCGGCGCGGCAGCCGCTGTGGGCCACGCGGACCCGCCCCGCGAGGCCGCGGATGACCGGGTGGTACCGCGCCCACGGTATCGTCGTCTCGACCACCCAGTGCTCCGGAAGGGACAGGAAGTGCTCGATGACCGGCTCCAGGCGCGACAGCACGTCGTCGTCCTGGGGCCAGGCCTCCGCCACCCGGCCCGTGTGCAGAGGACAGTGGACGGTGACGGTCGCCCAGCCCTCGGCCATGGCGCGGTCCAGGAGCGCGGGAAGCCCGGGAAGCGTCGCCGGGGACAGGCGCGAGGCAACGGTGGTGTGGAAGCCGAACTCGCGGATGGCCCGCACGGCCTCCAGAGCAACGCCCAGCAACTCGGGCAGCGCTCCGTGGACTTCGGCGTAGACAGCGGGGTCCAGCGTGTCGAGGCTCACCTGGAATGCCCGCAGGGACGTGTGCCGACGCAACTCGCCCAGCAGACCGCGGCTGAGCAGGGTGCCATTCGTGGCGACGCGGCTGGCGGCCCCAAGCTCCTTGACGCAGGCCAGCAACTCGATGAGGTCGGGCCGAAGAAAGGGCTCGCCGCCCGAGATGACGAAGTCGCGGACGCCTGCGGCCACGGCATCGCGGATGACCTCCTTGGCCTCCGCCGTCGTCAGTTCGTCGGCTCCCGCGTCCCCGGAGCCCGAGAAGCAGGTGCCGCAGCGGAAGTTGCAGGCCGCCGTGACGTCCCAGAACACCTGCCCCAGCGGCGAGGGGGCCATCCAGTCGCTGTCGCTGATGTGGCCGGGCCGGAGCTTCAGCTTGACGTCTATCATCGCGTCCGCCTGAAAGGCATGGGGTCCCTGAGACGAAGATGATACCCAAACGATGTGCCGCCCGCAAGCAGTGGCCAGCCGCCGTTGATAGAGGTCCGCCCCGCCCATACAATTGTGGCCAGAAGGGCGTGTGCCCAAACCCAGTCCAGGGGACCAACCCCGTTCGGAGTCCCGCCTTTAGGCGGCTCGGAGCAGGAGAAGACCGCCTGAAGGCGGGACTCCCAACAGGTTCACCACTTGGGCAACACACCCAGAAGGGATGCCTACAGCCATGGAGCGACGCGAGGTCGTGGTGATCGGGGCGGGTCCGGGCGGCTCGGCCGCGGCGCGCGCGGCCGCGTTGGCCGGGGTCGTCCCTCTCCTCGTGGAACGTGACCCCACGCCGGGTGCAACCAGCGCCTGCGGGGGCTTCGCCGGGCACGCGCTGCGGAGGAAGCTCGATCTGCCCGACGACGTGGTGGAGCGCGAGATCACGCGGACCGTGCTGACGATTGACGGGCAGCCGTTCGTCTACGGGGGCCGCAAGCCGCACTACGTCTCGTTCCGCCGCAGCAGGTTCGACACCTATCTGGCGCAGCGCGCGGTGAAGGCCGGGGCGGAACTCGCCACGTCCACGCGGGCCACCGTGCTGGACGCCTCGGCCCGGCGGCTGGGGCTGAAGGACCTGCGGACGGGCGCCGAGCGCGAGGTCGAGGCCGACATCGTGATCTTCGCGGATGGCCCGGCCACGCTCGCCGCCAGCGCCTTCGGCATCGGCCACAAGCCGGGCCCGCGCACGCGGAATGCCATCTTCTGCGAACTCGAGGGCGCCTACGGCGACGGGCAGACAGCCGACATCGTGCTGAACACGGCGTACACGAAGAGCTATTTCTGGCTTTTCCCCAAGCGCGACTGCGTGTGGGTGGGGGTCGGCGGGAGCCTGACGGGGGGCGGGCCGCCGCTCAACGAGCGGCTGTCGGCATTCATCGAGGGCCACGACGCGCTGCGCGGGCGCGCCGTGCGGCACCAGGGGGCAGGGCTCGTGCCGTGCGACGTCGCCGCCGAGTTCGTGTGCGATGGCGCGATGGTGGTGGGCGACGCCGCCGGCCTGGTGAACCCGATGACGGGCGGCGGCATCGCCTTCGCACTCGTGAGCGGCGAGATCGCGGGGCGTGTCGCCGCCGAGGCGGTGCGGGCGCGCCGCGCGGACGGCGCGTTCCTCCGCCGCTACCCGCGCCGGTTCCGCCGCACGCCGCACCACCTGTGGCTCGCGGCGATGGCATGGTGGCGAAGACGGCTCGACCGCCTGCCGCCGGCTGAGCAACCGCTCGCCTACGCGCGCATGCTCCGCCGCTACCTGAGCTTCTTCCACCACGCGCACGTGCTGGCGGACCTGGTGCTGGGGCGGCGGGAGGCCTGAGCATGGTCACTGATAGCCGATGGCCTTGAGCTGCTGGGCGAAGTCCGCGGGCAGATCGGCAGGCGGCTTCCCCGCGTCGCGGGCAGCGTGGCGGAGCAGGTTCCGCAGCAGCCGCTCGGCGGCGGGGTGCCGGCTAAGCTCCTCGCGGATGCGCAGTGTGTTCAGGACGAATTGCCCCGCGCCAAGCCGATACACGGCCACCAGCAGCCCCGACGAGTACGCCTGCGAGGCGTTGATGCCGCCCGCCACGGCCTCGGCCGGCGGGTCCTGGCCCGCCCACACGAGGTCGGGAATGAGGTCGCGGTAGAACGTGAGGTCGAGCAACCCGCCGGCGGGCAGCCCGTCGAAGATGGCGTGGGACTTGGCCCATTCGTCCTTGAGGTAGACCCAGCTTCGCATCGTGGCGAGGGAGCCCTTGTTGGCCAGGGGGAGCCAGCCGACGGGGCTGTCGCCCTTTCGGAAGACCTCGGGGCAGAGGAAGACGGCGGTGGAGCCGCGGGCGATGCGCCGGGCCAGGTCACCCCACGCCGCTGCTTCGCCCGGCGGCTTCGCTCCCACCAGGATCACCTCGCGGCCCGCCGGTTGTGCCACGGCTGGCTTGTCCAGCCGTGCACGGTCGGACGAGCCGACCGTGGCACGAACGCGGATGTTGTGGTCGGCGAGCCATTTGGCCAGCGCAGGGTCATCGCCCCAGAGCGCGACCTCGGTTTCGACCTTCGGCATTTCGGCAGGATCGGCGACATAGAACTCGACGGCCTCGCCGGCCGCTGCGGCGCCCTTCTCAATCGTGGCCAGAAGGCGATACTTGCCCGACGGGCCGTCCACGAGCACATCCCCCTCGAAAACGGGCAACACCATTGGCAGTTCGGCTCTTGCCCCCTCTCCCTTTGGGAGAGGGGTGGGGTGAGGGCCGCCGGGGCGTGGACCAGCTCCATCGTCCCTCACCCTACCCTCTCCCAGAGGGAGAGGGCCAGAATGAGGGAGAGGGCCGGGGATAGTGAGCTTGACCGTTCGCTCAAAGACGCGGGCGGCGTTCGGGCCGACGACCTGGAGGCGAACCGGGTAGTCGCCGGGCAGGAGCGCATCCTCGTTCGCCAGCACGGCCTCGACGTGCACCTTGGTGCCGCGATAGACGTTCACCGGCTCGACGAAGAGGCAGAAGCGTAGCGGGGCGAAGCCGTCGAACACGGCGTCGAGGGTGCCGGGCTTCAGCTCGCGGAAGGTCGTGAACAACCCCTCGCCCGTCATCCCCTGGTCCACCGTGCCCGTGAGGCTGTAGCCGACTACGTTGGGGTTCGAGCGAATGGCGTTGATGCCGAGGAGCCGCTGGCCCGCCATCTTGGCGTTGCTCTGGGCGAAGAAGTCCTCCGGGCGGTCGAAGGCTTCGGCGAGGCGCCAGCGTTCCCAGTCGGCGAGGAACTTGTCGCGCTGCGCGCGGTAGAAACGGGCGTCGTCGGCCTCGCCCTTGCCGAGCTGCTCGTAGAGGCGCACAACGCGAAGCAGATCCACAGCGCTGCCGACGCCGTACTCCGAGAGGAAGAGCGGCCGACCTGGGCTGCCGTGCGTGCGCAGTTCGCGGATGATGCCCGCCGTGTGAGGCACGCGCTTGTAGGGGTGCTGGTCGTCCATCGTGTCCTCCCACACCGCGGAGCCGGGGTTGCTGAACGTGCCGACTGCCAGCTCGGCCTGCTCGTCCGGGGCCTTCTTCGGGTAGAGCTTGAATGTAGCCGAGTTCGGTGTCGCGCCTGGGGCGAGCTGGCCATAGCTCCAGGGGCCGTTGGGGTTGGCTTTCGTGGAGAAGTCGCTTGTAGCATTGTAAACGCGGGGCGCGGAGGCCCCGCCCACATCCTTGATCGTCACGTCGAGGGCCGTCGTGTCGGCGCCGTAGTTGCCGTTGCCCCAGCCGACGGCGGCGTCGAGGGTGTCGCCCGCCTTGACCTCGATTGCCTTCGCGAACTGTGCCTCGTTGCCGGCACCCTTGACGTTGATGAAGGCATCGAAGAGCGCCTTGCCATTGTGGAGGAGGTGGACGTCAGTCGTCGCCTTCTCCGCAATGCCCGCGAACTTGGCGGCGACCTCCACCTTGCCCGCGGCAGGGGCGGTCCAGCGGACCACGCTGTACTCGCCGTCGCGGCCCGGGTGGAACGAGAGCTGCCCCGGCGCCCACGTGATGCCCAGCCCCTTGACCACATGGTCGGTCACGTTGCGGATGACGCACGGGTCCACGCGGTCGGCGCTGCGCCAACCCTCGACGCCGACGATCCGCTCGCCCGCGGTCGCCACGCGGTCCCAGCGGCCGCTGTTGAGGAGCACCATCCGCGAGTCGTCGAGCTTGCGGAGCGCGGGGAGGGTTTGGACGGCGTGGCGGAAGACCGGGCCGTCGGGCGTCTCGTTGAGGAGGCCCCAGATGACGACGCTCGGGTGATTGCGGTCGCGGCGGACCATTCCCAGCACCGACTCGTCGTAGCGCTCGGCCATCTTCGGCGAATCGGCGAGGCACCAGCCGGCGTAGGACTCCTCGTAGACGAGCAGCCCCAGCTCGTCGCACAGGTCAAGCTGGTAGCGCTTGGCGACGCCCGAAATCCAGCGGATGGCGTTGAAGCGCATCGCCTTCACGTTCAACAGGTCGCGGCGGAGCCAGTCGGGGTCCACGGGCATCTCGAGCCCGACGGGGCAGCAGTTGCCCGTGTGGGAGCAGCGCAGCCAGATGCGGCGGCCGTTGAGGCGGAACCAGCCATTCTCGAACCGGAAGTCGCGGAAGCCGCAGCGGACCGAGTGCTCGTCGAACGACGTCGTGGCACGGCTGGCTTGCCCAGCCGTGTCTTTTGCCCAGACCCTTGCCGTCACGCGATAGAGGAACGGATCGTTGAGGTTCCACAGGTGCGGCTGCTCGACGCGCAGTTCGGCCTCGACAAGGGTGTCGCCCTTGGGGAGTTGCACGTCGAGGCGCCGGGTGACAATGGTCTCGCCACTTGCCGCCGGGGCCACCGCGAACTCAACCACGGCTGGGCAAGCCAGCCGTGCCACACCACCGGGTTGAGGAAGAGCATTGCGAATGGTGGCCTGAACGCGGATGACCCCCGTCTTCCAGTCGGGCCGGGCGAAGAGGTCTTCCACGCGGACTGGCGGGGCGACGAGGAGTTCGACCGAATCCACAATGCCGCCCTGGTTCCACGCGCTGCCCGACGAGTAGGGCATGACCTTGTTGCGGTGCGGCGTCTGGTTCAGCACGATGCCGTCTATCGGCGTGTGGGTGGGGTTGAGCACGCGGACGGCGAGCAGGTTGGCCGCCCCTGGCTTGATCGAGTCAGTCACGTCGAGGGTGAAGGGCGATTCGCCCCCCTCGTGCTCGCCGGCCTTCGTGCCGTTCAGCCACACCTCGGCCTTGTAGTCCACGGCCCAGAAGCGCAGCAGGTAGCGTCCCTGCGCGTGTGGGTTGGCCGGCGGCGTGAAGGTCCGCCAGTACCACGCCAGGCCATGGTAGCCGGGGAAGGTGTCCTGGATGATCCAGGGCACCTTGGCCTTCTTTGCCTCGGGCACGGGCTTGAGCATCCACTGCTGCGTGCGGCCGGCGTCCTTGGGATCGGTCGCCAGCAGCCATTCGCCGTCGAGCGACACGACGCGCGTGCAGGGGGTCTCCGGTTCCGCGCTCATGCTCAGCGTTCCTATCACGAGGGTTGTCACCACGGCCCGCATTGCGATTGGCTTCATCACCACTCTCCTTGTGGGATGCCACTAGGATACCGCCTTCGCGCCGAAATGCAAGCACAGCGCTTTGGCGATTGACAAGATTCGTGGACCGTGTAGCATAGGGAGCGCGGACGCGGGAGTTCGTAGTGCGGCCTTCAGGCCGTATGCCCCTTGGGAAGATGCGGGCTGAAGCCCGCACTACAAACGGGCAGAATGCTGTCTTGAAGGAAAGGAACGCGGCGTGAAGAAGGCAAAGGTCGGCATCGTCGGCTGCGGGAACATCAGCGGCAACTACCTCTATTGGGCCAAGCGGCTCGAGGCCATCGAGGTGGTGGCGTGCGCTGACCTGGTGCCGGAGAAGGCGGCGGCCAAGGCGGCCGAACACGGCATCAGGGCCTGCTCGGTCGAGGAGCTGCTCGCCGATCCCGAGGTGGAGATCGTGGTGAACCTGACGATCCCCCGCGCCCATGCGGAGGTAAACCTGGCGGCCCTCCGCGCCGGGAAGCACGCCTACTGCGAAAAGCCCTTCGCCGTCACCCGCAAGCGGGGCGAACGCGTGCTCGCTCTCGCGGCCAGGAAGGGCCTGCTGGTGGGCGGCGCGCCCGACACCTTTCTCGGCGGCGGCATCCAGACGTGTCGCAAGCTCATTGACGACGGGGCCATCGGCACCCCCGTCGCCGCCACCGCCTTCATGGCCTGCCGCGGCCACGAGAGCTGGCACCCGGACCCCGAGTTCTACTACGACCTCGGCGGCGGGCCGATGCTCGACATGGGACCCTACTACCTCACTGCCCTGGTCAACCTCCTCGGCCCCGTCAAGCGCGTGAGCGGCTCGGCCCGCATCACCTTCCCCGAGCGCCTCATCACGAGCGAGCCGAAGAAGGGCACGAAGATCAAGGTCAGGACGCCCACCCACATCGCGGGGACGATGGACTTCGCGAGCGGCGCCATCGGGACCGTGGTGATGAGCTTCGACGTGGCGGCCCACCGCCTGCCCGGCATCGAGATCTACGGCAGCGAGGGCACGCTCGCCGTGCCCGACCCCAACGGCTTCGGCGGCCCGGTGCGGATGCGTAAGATGGGGGATGCGGATTGGACCGAGGTGCGGCTGAGCCACAGCGACCAGGTGGGCCGCTCGATGGGCGTAGCCGACATGGCTCAGGCCATCGCCCTAGGCCGCAAGCCCAGGGCCAGCGGCGAGCTGTGCTTCCACGTGCTCGACGTGATGCTGGCCTTCGGGGACGCGTCCAAGGCAGGGCAGCACGTGGCGATCACGAGCCGCTGCGAGCGCCCCCCCGCCCTGCCCGTGCCAGAGGTCCGCTTCGACGCCTGAATGGAGACTCCCGATGGGCAGCACCCGAACCGTCCTTGGCACGCTCGGAATGCTCTTCGTCACCGGCCTCGTCCTCGCCATGATGGCCGTCCTCTGGATGGTTGGCAAAGACCTTCTGCATCTCAAGGACGCCCAAGCTGACCTCTCGGCCAAGCTCAAGCAGGCGGAGGCGAAGTCGAGGGACGTATGGGACGAGCTCCAGCAGGCGAAGGCTGACCGCGCGAAGCTCGGCGAAGAGACCAAGAAGGCCACGGAAGCCATCGAGGCGCTGAGGACCGAGGCCACGGCGACCCAGGCCCGTCTCAAAGCCCTCGAGGAGGCGCCAAAGGCCGAGCCGCCGCCCCCTGCGCCTGCGCCCCAGCCCGGCGTGGGCCTCCCACCCCCTAAAGGCCCGGCCGCGCCCGACCCGCAGCTTGTGGTGGACGATGCGCAGAGGGCGAGAATCATTGCGGCCCGCGAGCCGCTCATGCCCCGCCTCTACGCCGCCGAGAAGGCCCACGCGAAGGTGAGCATCGAGGGCGACGCGGTGCGCATCGAGATCGCGCCGTTCCCCGAGGAGGGCCGTCAGCTCATCGCGGAATGGCGGAAGCTCCTCGCCGGCATCCTCACCCCTGAGCAGTTCGAGACCTACAAGCGGATGCACCTCGACGGAGTGGACATCCGCCCTGGCCTCGGGGAAGAGGAGCAGGTGGTCCTCATCAGCCGCGACGCCATGGGGCTGAAGTTCAACTATAAGCGCCGCGCCCTGGCGCCGGGCACCGCGGGCTACGAGAGCGCCGGCACAGTGTCGGGCGCCAACGCGGTCGAACGGCTCCGCTGGCGCCACCTGCTCACCCCCGAAGCCGTCGCCAAGCTCCGCGGCGCGGCCGTCGAGCCGTGATAGCCTGGCCGCCGATTTTTTGCCAACTGCCCCTTGACAAACCGAGAACATGGTGTATCCTACCAATGGCAGGGCAAGTCAGGGCCTGGCAACGCCAGGCGGTCGAAGCCCAGTCTGTCGGAGAGTGGCAGCACGCAACCACGGCAGGCTACGTTGCAAGGTGGAGGTAGCTAGTTCGGTCCAGATGCCGTGTAGTGTGTGACTGGCTAAGAGACTGAGGAGTTCGACAAGAGCGTAAGGCCTTGCCCTGCGGGGGCGGAAGCGTGCAGTGCGCTTCCGCCCCCTGGCTTGTACGACCTGAAGCTAGGTTGTGTGCGGAAATTCGTAGCGCCGCCGTCCCGGCGGCCTCGGGCGGCCAGCGAGACGCTGGCGCTACGCATGCCGCCCCATCTCCGCACACACCCTAGTCCGTGTCTGTCCGTGTTCGTCCGTGTCGCGTCAACACGGACAGACACGGACCAACACGGACGGCCCGCGGACCACTCACACCCCCTTCCACAGCCTCAAGTACTGGCGGGCCACCTTCAGGTCTTCCATCGCCTCCTGGGCCGTGCAGAGCGGCGGCCGGTCGCCGCGGACCGCGGCCACGAAGTTCATCGCCTGCTGCCGCATGGCGTGAACCCAGGGGAGATGGGGTGAGGAGACCTCGGGCGTCTTGCCGTCGCCTGGGTCGCGCAGAATCTCCACCCGGCCGGGCCGGTTCGAGGCCAGGGGGGCGGGAAGCCGGAGTTCCACATAGCCTTTCTCGAAGGCCACGAGCGCCGATTCCTGCCACTCCACCGTCGTGCGGTAGGGGCTCATCTCGATGACGCCAGCCACGCCGCTCTGGCTCTGTGCCACGAGCACCACGCCCGAGGGGTCGGCGTAGGTCACTTTGTACGGCTCGCCCAGCAGATACCGAAGCAGATTCACCTGGTGGATGTAGTAGTTGACGAAGCTGATGTACGCCTTGTAGCCCGCCTCGTCCATGTCGGACGCCGGCGGGTCCCACTCAAGCTGCGGATTCGGGTCGTCGGAGCGGATGAGCTCGGTGAAGCCGTTGGCCACCCAGTCGCCGGCGGGCATGAGGATTCGCACGAGGCGCATCTTGCCCAGCTCGCCCGACGCCTTCAGCGCGTCAATCTGCGCCTTGGCGTACATGCTCGCGGGGTCGGAGCGTTTGTGGTAGCCGATCATCATCCAGGTGCCGCTGGCGGCGAGGGCGTCGAGAATCCGCTGCCCGGCGTCTATACTCCCCGCGAGCGGCTTCTCGGTGAAGACAGGCTTCCCAGCTTTCAGCAGCTCG
>VGYV01000206.1 GCA_016872855.1 Planctomycetota bacterium | reverse complement strand
CGGCCGACGTGGCTGGCCTCTACCAGGCCGGCGCGGGCGGCGGCTATCGCTCGCTTGGCGCTCTCACGATGGCGGCAGGCACCACCCTGCGCCTCAACGCCGCAGGCACCGGACAGGCCGACTTCGCCTCCATCACCGCCGGCAACGGCGCGACCATCCAGGGCAGCGCCACGCTCCTGGGCGAGATGGCCATCGGCTCAAGCCCAGGCACCCTCAACGTCGTCGGCTCCTTCGCCATGGCCGCCGGCTCCACCTACCACTGGGAGCACGACGGCACGACGGGCGACCGCGTAGCCGTCAGTGGCAGCCCCGGCACGGTGAACGTCAACAGCGCCTGGAACCTCGGCATCTCGCTTGCCGGGCCGCTCAGCGGTCCCTATGACCTCATCACCTTCCCCTGGACGGCTATCCCACCCACCGTGGGTGCCGTGAATGTCCTCAAGGAGAACTCCTGGGCACAGCTCATCTCCTCCGCCACCGTCGGCGCCGACAACGATAGCGTCTTTGTCAACCTGACCCTGGCCGCCAACTCCACCTGGACGAGCAACGTGTTGGGACAGATCAACTGGCAAACCCCGACGAACTGGGCCGGGGGCGTGCCTAATCTGACCACCGCGGCCATCGTCCAGGCCCCCACGGCCACTCAGATTGCCACGATCCTCGCTGGCGACACCGGACAGGCCCAGATGCTCATCATCGCCAACAACGGCACCGTCCAGGTCAACGGCGGCGGCACACTCCAGGTCGGCAGCGGCGGCATCTACGTGGACCCCACGGGCACGCTGCGCCTCGACGAGGGCTCGACCCTCGACGTCGCGCGGGTGAACGTGACCGGCGGCACCCTCACCGGCCCGAACTGGCCGCCGAGCCGCCGGGCCACGCTCGACCCCGCGACGACTGTGCGGGTGGCCGGCGGCACCCTCGCCGGCGGCCTCAACCTCGCGAATCCAAGCACAACGCCTGGCTCCTACGCCCTGGAGGCGGAGAGCGGCGGCGGGCCGGCCACACTCTACGGCCCCACGGCCTCGCTGCGCAAGTCCACCGCCGGCGCCGCCACATTCTCGGGCGAGGTGAACCTGAACAGCATCCGCGTCGAGGCCGGCTCGCTCACCTTCGCCCACGGCCCGGCCCTCACTGCGAACACCGTGGAGGTGGCGGGCGGGAGCCTTCAGAGCAACAAGAACGCCACGATTGGCACGTTGCGGCTCAGCGGCGGCACGACCACGTTGACGCGCGCGACGACCGTGACCAATGCCCTCCAGGGCTCCGCCACGCTGATCGCCGACGGCTCGTTCGACCTCGACCTCTCTTCGGCCATGATCGACTTCACCGGCACGCTGCGCGTGGCCAACACCAGCCCGGCGACGAGCGGCAACCTCCTGGTCGTCCTCCCCAGCGGCGGCCCGCCCTCGGGCGCGCTCGCCCACTGGACCTTCGACAACGCGAGCAACCTGGGCGCCGACAGGATGAACCGCTACAACGGCACACTGATGGGAACCACGCCACCCCAGCCGGCCGCAGGCAGGATCGGCGGGGCCATTGACTTCGAGCAGGCGAACGCCCAGTACATTGACCTGCCCGACGGAATGGCGAACTTCAACACAGGCATCACCGTCGCCGCCTGGATGAACTACGAGTCGTTCACCAACTGGAACCGCATCATAGACTTCGGCAACGGCGCCGGCGTGGACAACATTGTCTTTGCGCGCCAGGGCACCTCGGCCAACCTGCGCTGGGAGTTCTTCAACACCGTCGGCGGCACCGAGACCCACGACATCAATACCGGCCAGTTCGTCAACAGCCAGTGGATGCACATCGCCGCCACCGTGCGCGACCGCGACGGCAACCCCGCCACGGCCAACGACTCGGACTCCATCATCTACCTCAACGGCGTGGCATTCCCCACTAAGACGGACCACTCCCTGCCGCGCAACATCACGCGCGTGAACAACTACATCGGCGAGAGCAACTGGGGTGGGGACGACTTCCTCGACGGCCTGATGGACGAGTTGTTCGTCTACAACCGCCCCCTCAGCGCCACCGAGGTCCAGGCCCTCTACAACGCCGGCGTGGCCGGCAGCTACGCGGGCACGGGTCTGACGCCTGGCCTGGGCAACCTGCGCCTCGACCCCAGCAGCAGGATCACCCTCGGCGGCGCAGGCGTCGCCACGTTCGAGAGCGTGGGCGCCACCGACGGCCTGACCATCAACCGCGGCCTCACGCTCGGCCCCGCCGGCGGCGCGCCGGCCAGAGTCGAAGGGACCAACACGGGCGTCCACTTCGACGCCGCCATCGCCGCCACCAGCTTCGAGGTCACCGGCGCAGGCACCGTGAGCCTGGGGAACAACTCCTCCCTCACTGTCGCCTCGGGCGGCACCCTGAGCGTGCCCCAGGGCACGAGCCTCTCCACCAGCGGCAACGTCACGGTGGACGCCTCGCAGGGCAGCGTGAGCTACAAGGGCGGCCTGAACGTGGCCAGCGGCACCCTCACGCTCAACGCCCCGGGCGGCGCGGCCCTGCCCAGCGGCGCCATCGCCCGCTGGACCTTCGACAACGCCGCCAACCTCGGCCGCGACTCTGCCGGGAGCTACAACGGCACGCTGATGGGCAGCACGCCACCCGCCCAGGCCCAGGGCATGATCGGCGGGGCCATTGACTTCGAGCGCGACTTCGGGAACTTCGTGGACCTGCCCGACGGCTTCGCCAACTTCACCACCGGCATCACCGTCGCCGCCTGGGTCAAGTACGAGTCCTACACCACCTGGAACCGCATCATTGACTTCGGCAACGGCGCGCCCAGCAACAACATCCTCCTGGCCCGGCAGGGGACAAGCGCCAACCTGCGCTGGGAACTCTTCGGCACCGCCGGCGGCACCGAGACCCAGGACGTCAACACCGGCCAGTTCATCAACGGCCAGTGGCTCCACATCGTCGCAACCGTCGCCCCAGGGGGCACCAACACCAGCGTCTCCACCATCTACGTCAACGGCGTCCCCGTGAGCGTCAAGGGCGACTCGACCCTCCCCCCCAACGTCACGAGGGTGAACAACTACATCGGGGAGAGCAACTGGGGCGGCGACGATTTCCTCGACGGCCTGATGGACGAGTTGGTCATCTACAACCGCACCCTCAACGCCACCGAGGTGCAGAACCTCTACCGCGCCGGCATCCAGGGCGGCTACGGCGCCGCGCGGTTCGGGGACCTCTCGATGGCCCCCGCCACCCGGCTGGTCGCCGCCACGCAGCCCGTCGGCTTCAGCTCGGCCACCCTCGGCGACGGCGCCATCCTGACCGGCGACATCACGCTGGACCGCCGCCTCACCGTCGCCGGCGCCGCCACCGTCAACGGCCCCGGCGGCAACGACGGCGACCTGCGGATCAGCGACGGCCTGGCCTACGACTGGAGCTTCCGCAGGGGCGGCAGCGATCTCATGACCATCCTGGGCGACCTGCACTTCGACAGCAGCTTCACCCTGCGCATCTTCGGCGAGGGCGGCACGATCCTGCCGACCGACTACGTGCCGATCTTCCTCTACTCCGGCATCCTCGAGGTCGCCGGCGGGGCGAACCCGCTCCAGTACACGATCGAGATCGGCAATCTCTCCGACCCCGACAACCTCTACATTTGGGATGCGACGAATGCGGAACTGATCGCTGGGCTCCACGAGGGCCAGCAGGGCATCTGGCTCCACGGCCTGTTCGCCCAGCCCGTGCCGGAGCCTGGCACGCTGGGCGTGCTGGCCCTTGGTGTCCTGGCGCTCCTGCGCCGCCGGCGCCGCCGGGGGTAGAAAAGGGGACATTCTCCTTTTCTGCGCAGCAGCCTTCGGCGCCCCAATGCCCCCTCCGCCGCGGGCGCCGTCAACGGAGCTTGCGCATGCGGTAGCGCAGGGCCTCGCGGGTGAGGCGGAGGTAGCGGGCGGTGCGGCTCTGGTTGCCGCGGTGCTTCTCGAGGGCGCGCTCGAGGAGACGAAGCATCGCGCGGTCGAGGTCGAAGCCTCCCTCGGGGAGGGGGGCCTCGCCGGGGCCGCCGACGGGGCCGGTGCCCGGCTCGGCCGGCGCGCTGCCCGCGAGAAACGCGAGGTGCTCGGGCTGGAGGACAGGGCCTCTCTCCATGAGGACGACGCGCTCGATGACGTTGCGCAGCTCGCGCACGTTGCCATCCCACCGCGCGCGAAGGAGCAGCCGCCTGGCGGCGGGCGCTATGTCGTGGAAGGGGTTGCCGAAGCGTTCCCCGAACTCGGCGAGGAAGCGGCGGGCGAAGGGAACGATCTCCTCGGGGCGCTCGCGCAGCGGCGGGATGCGCAGGTGGCCCACGTGGATGCGGTAGTAGAGGTCGCGGCGGAACGCGCCGCGGGCGACCTCGGCCGCCAGGTCGCGGTTCGTCGCGCACACGATGCGGCAGCGGACCGTGGCCTCGCGGGCCGCGCCGACCGGGTAGAAGCTGCCGCCTTCCAGGAAGCGCAGGAGCTTGGCCTGGGTGGCAGGGTCGAGCTCGCCCACCTCGTCGAGGAACAGCGTGCCGCCGTCGGCTGACTGGAGCTTGCCGGGGGCTCCCTCGGCCCGTGCGCCAGTGAACGCGCCGGGGGCGTAGCCGAACAGCTCGCTCTCGACCAGCGTGGCCGGGATGGCGCCGCAGTTGAGCGCCACGAACGGGCGGGCGTAGTCGCTCTCGTCGTGGTGCAGGTAGCGGGCCAGGAGGTCCTTGCCCACCCCGCTCTCGCCCTCGATGAGCACCGGGACGTCGGGCAGCGCGCGGTAGCGGTCCGCCAGGGCGAGCAGGGCGCGGCTCGCCTCGGAGAAGGCCAGGAACGAGGCGGGGCCGAACTGGCTTCGGTAGGCCTGGCGGAGGAAGACGTTTTCGTCGCGCAGGTGCCGCACCTCCAGGGCGCGCTGGAGGCTCAGCAGCAGGGCGTGGGTGTGGAGGGGCTTCTGGATGAAGTCGCTCGCGCCCCGCTTCATGGCCAGCACGGCCTTCTCGACGTCGGCCGCGCCCGTGTAGATGATCACCTGGCAGCGCGGGCAGGCGGCCTTCAGCTCGGAGAGAAGCTCCAGGCCCCCTTTGCCAGGCATCGCCAGGTCGAGGATCGCCGCATCGGGCAGGAAGCCCCCCGCCAGACGCGTCGCCCGCCGCGAGTCGCGCACGGCGCGCACCTCGTAGCCCTGTTCCTCGAGGAAGCGCTTGAGGTACTTGCCGAGCGTCGGATCGTCGTCAACGAGCAGCACGCGGGGCATCCTGCGGCTCCTTCGCTAAGTCCAACGCCCGCGACACCGTGGCGTTGATCCGCTCGATGCAGCTCTCGAGGTCGTCCAGGCACTCCGTTGCGCCGGGGTTGGGGGGCACCATGCCGCGCAAGGCGCGCAGGGCCAGGGACATGCCGGCCAGGGGGTTTCGGATCTCGTGCGCCATCATTGCCGCCATCTCGCCGATCGTCGCAAGACGCTGCGCCCGAAGCAGCTCCCCCTCCAGCCGCTTCTGCTCAGTCATGTCCACGATGATCCCATGGCGGCGGACCACCCGCCCCTCCGTGTCCAGCATGGGCACCGACAGGGCGGCGGCGTGATACACATGCCGCCCGTTCTTGTGCAGCGCGCGGTACTCGACCCGGTACGGCTCCGGCCGCGGCATCGCCTCGCGCACGCACTCGCTGAAGCGCTCGCGGTCGTCCGGATGCACGCACGCGAGGCTCACCGCGGGATTCGCGCAGAACTCCTCCGCCCGGTAGCCGATCAGGCGCTCGACGTTCGGGCTGATGTACTCGATGAGCGGCGGCCACGTCGGCCGGGCCACGTACACCACGCAGGGCAAGTTCTCCATGAGGGAGCGGAAGGAGGGATGTTCAACCAGGGCCGCCAGCTCGGGGTCCACAATGCCTCTCCCGGCGGAATCGGGGAGTCTCGCTTGTCAGACACCCGCACGCCCGCACGCAAGCGTCAACACGGCTGCATTGTAGCGCGCCGAGATGAGCTGTCAAGCGGCGTCGGCGCACGGCCAAGCTCGGCCGGTCGCCCGCAGGGCGCTATCCCCCGAAGCGCTCCCTGAGCGTCTGAGCATGGAGCGGCAGTCCCTCGGCCTCAGCGAGGGTGAGGACGGCGTCGCGGAGGTGGGCGAGGCCGTCGCGAGTGAGGTATTGGAAGGTGGGCTTCTTGATGAAGTCGTCTATGCTCAGGCCGCTGAACATTTTGGCACATTGGCCGGTGGGCAGGACGTGGTTGGTGCCGCTCGCGTAGTCGCCCGCTGGGACGGGGGCGTAGGGGCCGAGGAAGATGCTGCCGGCGTGGATGATTCGGGGCAATAGGGCAATCGGGTCGGAGGTGACTACCTCCAGGTGCTCGGCGGCGTAGTCGTTGGTGAAGGCGATGGCGTCGTCCATCGAGTCGGCGATGAGGACCGCCGAGTTGTCGGCGAGGGCCTTCTCGATGATCTCGCGGCGGGGGACCGTCTTCATCGCCTTGGCGACCTCGCGGCAGACGGCCTTGGCCAGCTTCTCGGAGGGTGTGACGAGGGCGGCCGCGGCGTCGGGGTCGTGCTCGATCTGCGACAGGAAGTCAATGGCGAGCCAGCGGGGGTTCGCCGAATCGTCGGCCAGGATGAGGATCTCGCTTGGGCCGGCCGGGCTGTCTATGTCCACCTCGCCGAACACGGCCATCTTGGCGGCGGTGACGTAGCGGTTGCCCGGGCCGACGATCTTGTTGACCTTCGGGACCGTCGCGGTGCCGTAGGCCATCGAGCCGACGGCCCAGGGGCCGCCCATCTTGAACAGTTGCTGCACGCCCGCGATGTCGGCGGCGACCAGGCTGGCGTCGTTGACGACCATCCCCTCCTCGGGCGGCGTGCAGGCCACGATGCGGGGCACGCCCGCCGCCTTGGCGGGGATGACCGTCATCAGGACGCTCGACGGATAGGCCGCCCGCCGGCCCGGTACGTAGCAGCCCACGATGTCCATCGGGCGGGTCACTCGGCCGGCGAGGATGCCTGGGGCGACCTCGATGCTCCACATGTCGCGCTCGCGCTGGGCGAGGTGGAACTTCTCGATGTTGGCAGCGGCGAAGCGCAGCTTCTCGACCACCCTCGGGTCAATCGCGTCGTAGGCCCGCTCGATCTCCTTGCGGGTCACAACCAGGTCGGCGGGCGCGATGCCCTTCTTGTGCTTCGCGTAGTGCTCGAGCGTCACCGCGTCGCCGCGCTCCTTGATGTCCACGCAGATGGCGCGCATGTCGGCGAAGATGGCCGACACGTCCTCCATCGAGCGCTTCATGATGGCGGCGCGGCGTTCGGGCGAGAGCTGGCTCAACCGTTCGGGCTTCATTGGGGCTTCTCCTGTGGAAGGCGCGGATGAATGGATGGGTGGATGAATGGATGGGTGAGAGAGCGGGGCGGCTGATGGCCAGTCATCCATTCATCCAATCATCCACCCATCCAGTCCCATGAGCGGCGGGCATTCTAGCAGGCCCTGCTTCGGGGGTCAAGGAAGCCAGTTGCGCCAGAGGGGCCAGCCACAACGGGCGGGAAATGAGCACTTGACAAACCACGACGGATTGTGTATAGGGGCTGTTCGTTCACGACTGAGCCGGTGCGGGAGGGATGGGGG
Organism: Planctomycetota bacterium; assembly: GCA_016872855.1. GTDB lineage: Bacteria > Planctomycetota > PUPC01 > DSUN01 > DSUN01 > DSUN01. Next base: position 5,098 of record VGYV01000206.1, on the reverse strand, counting down.
GCAACGCGGCGCGGGTGGGCTGCGCCTAGCGGAGCACGCGGGAATGACGGTCGAGGAGTTTCTCAAGCGGGTCGAGGTGCACCCCCGCCTGGAGTTGGTGCACGTGGACGGGACGATGTGCATCATCCGCTATAGCGAGGACGGCTGCTCGCGGGACATCCGGCTCGGCTTCTGGGCCGTGGCCGAGCGCCCGTGGGAGCAGTTGCTCGAGGCCCTGCGGATTCCCTCTGAGGCATCGGTCGCGTAGCCGAGCCGCGAGCTTCGAGCCACGAGCCGCGAGCCGGTGAAGATCGGCGTCTCTTCTCTTCCCGCTCGTGGCTCGCCGCTCGCGGCTCGAAGCTCCGTCTCACGCCAGTGCCGTGTGAGCTGTCTCGTAGGTGCCCTGGACGCCGCGGGGCTTGGCTTGGCGGCCGAAGTAGGCGCTGCCAACCTCCGCGAGCAGCTCCTCGGCCACCTCCTTCCCTGAGTCAATGATGTTCTGCGTCTCGCGTGGGTCGGCCAGGAGGTCGTACAGCTCGTGGGGCTGGCCGTCGGGGCGGACGACGTAGGAGTAGCGTTCGTTGCGGATGCAGCGGTCCACGGCGGGGAAGAAGCCGCTGACGGTGGCCGCGTAGGGCGAGGCGCCCGTGCCGTCGAGGATGGGGCGGAGGCTCTTGCCGGCGAGGGCGAGGTTGTTCGCTCCCACTTCCGCCAGATCGAGCAGTGTCGGCGTGAGGTCCGGGAAGCGGCCGAGCGCACTCACGCGCCGCCCCCCGTGCTGGCCCCGCGGCAGCCGCACGATGAAGGGCACCTTGAGGAGTTCGCTGTACATGCGGTCGGGGCCTTTGAGGAACTTCCCGTGGTCGTTCAGCGGGTGGCCGTGGTCGGAGAGGATGATGAGGGCCGTATCGTCGAAGTACCCGAGCTGGCGCATCGCAGCGAAGAGGTGGCCGCAGCAGGCATCGGTGTAGGCGGCCTCGCCGGCGTAGAGGGAGCGGGCGCGCGCGATCTGGTCGGGGGAGCCCCACTTGTCGGCCGGGCCGCCTGGGGGGAGGACCACCTTGGGGCCGCGGTAGCCCTTGTCACCGTAGAGGTCGAAATTCGCCGGCGGGCACCAGGGCTCGTGGGGCTGGAAGGTGTCAATCCAGAGGAAGAGGGGGCGCCCGTCGCGGCGGGCGTCGTCGAGGACACGGATGGCCTGGCACATTGTCTGCCAGCAAGGGAAGTCCTCGGGGGCCTCGCGGCCGTCGAGGTTGCGGAGCGCGTTGAGCACCACGTTCCGCCAGCCTTCGGGCATGCCGGGGGTCAGGTGGTCTTCGAGCTTCAGGTGGCGGGGCGGGCCGGCCTTGCAGGGGTCGTACTCGGCGCCGCGAATCCAGTGGAAGATCTCGAAGGCGCGGTGGAAGTTCATGTCGGGCTTGAACAGGTGATAGGTGTCGGCGACGAGGGCGGTGAGGTAGCCCTCCTTGCGGAGGATTTGCGTGAGCGTCACATCGGTCGGCACGAGCGGCTGCCAGGTGCGGTTGGTGAGCGAGCTTTGCCCCGTCATCAGGTCGGTGCGGACCGGGATGGTGGGCAGGCCCTCTGGATACACATTGTCGAGCACCACGGCTTCGGCGGCCACGGCATCCAGGTGCGGCGTCTCCACGGGACAGCCCTCCCACCCATAGAAGCTCACATGGTCCTGCCGCAGCGAATCGAGCATCACGACGACGAAGTTCACGCGGGTCTCCTTGATAGTGTTCATCCCTGGCAGGGAGTGTAGCAGCAGGTGGCCCGTCGCGCAAGTGGGCCATCCGACCGATCCGACGGATCCGACTGATCGGACCGATCGAGCTCCACCCAGGCCAGTTGACAACAGGGCAAGGGATTGCGAAGATAGCTGACAACTAAGGATGAGGAGCACACGATGGACGCTCTGATTCGGCTGCCAGGTCTGCTCGCCGCGTGTGCCGGCGTGGCCCTTGCGGCTGAGCCGCTTGTGGGGCACTGGATGCTGGACGATCAGGCGGCTGGGCGCGAGGTGCGCGACTCGTCGCTCAATGCCTTGCACGGTGTGTTCAGCGCCCACACGGCCGGCTCGTCGCGGCAGGGGAAGGTTGGCCGTTCGCTCGAATTCCCAGGGAAGGCGTTTGTGGACCTCTCCCGCCACGCCGCGCAGTTGGGGAAGCTGGCCGACTTCACGCTCTCGATGTGGATTCAGCACGCGCCCGGCCCAAGCCGCATCCTGTTCAGTTGGTCCGACGGCACGCTCAACCACAGGGTGCAGGTGGAAGTGCACAACGCCACGCTGAGCTTCGGCTGGCAGAACGGCCAGGGGTGGCAGAGCCTGGCTACCCCGCCTCTCACCTGGCAGGCGGGCACGTGGTACCACGTCGCGTTCGTCAACGACGGCGCGAGCGGGAAGACGGTGGTCCGCAGCAACGACGGGGCGATGGCCACTGGCGAGAACACGCTCGGGCCTCGCGGATTGCGCGTGGCGCCCACGCACGTGCAGATCGGCGGGCTGAACGGAGCCTACCACTTCACTGGCTGCATTGACGACGTGCGGCTCTACGACATTGCCCTCAGCGAGGCCGACGTCCGGGCGTTGTTCCTCGGCAAGCCAATCACCGGCAAGCCGGCGGCCAGGGTGCCGGTGGCCGGCTTGACGGCCGTTGAAAGGGACTGGCTCTACCAGGCGGAGAAGAAGCCGCTGCTGAGGCGCGCGCAGGAGGAGATAGCCTGGGCAGAGGACATCGCCCGTCGCGCGGGGGTCGAGCGGCTGGCGGGGGAGCTGGCGGCGCTGGCGAAGCTCAAGGCCGCGGCGCAAGAGATGGCCGGCGGCGACGAGCCTGAGGGCTGGAAGCTCTACCGGGCCGTCCGCGAGGTGAAGCGGAAGATTCTCTTCGCGCGCCCTGAGCTTGACTTCGGCCGCGTGCTGTTCGTGGACGTGCCTTACACGCGCGGCCCCGAATGGCCGCACCAGAGCCGCTACCACAGCGCCATGTGCGCGGCCCACGGCGGGCGGCTCCTCGTGCTCGACGGGCTGTCTCCTGACGGCAAGCTGGCGGAGCTTGCGCCCAGGGAGGGCGCGGCCGCGTTCCTGCGGCCCGACCTCTCCTACGACGGGCAGCGCGTGCTCTTCTGCATGAAGCCGCAGAAGGACAAGAGCTATCACCTCTACGAGGTCAGCGTGGACGGCGCGAATCTGCGCAAGATCACCCACGGGAGCTACTCCGACCTCGATCCCGTCTACCTGCCCGACGGCGGCTACGCCTTCGTCTCCACCCGCGCGAACATCTACGCTCAGTGCGGCATGTGGGCGCCGCAGCACGTCATCAGCCGCTGCGACGCCGACGGCAGGAACATCTACGTCCTCTCGCCCGCCTCCGAGCCCGACTACTCGCCCTCCGTGCTCGCCGACGGCCGCGTGGTCTACACGCGCTGGGAGTACATTGACAAGAACCCGAACAGAATCCAGAGCCTCTGGGTCACGCGGCCCGACGGGACGGGACAGAACGCCTTCTGGGGCAACCAGAGCGTGTACCCCGACCACATCGGCGAGGCCCGCCAGGTTCCCGGCACGACCAAGGTCATGTTCGCCGGCCTCGGACACCACAACATCTACACGGGCAGCATCGGGATCATTGACCCCGCGCGCGGCCTCAACTTCCCCCACGGCCTCGTGCGCGTGACGACCGACGTGCCCTGGGGCGAAGTGGGCTGCGCCCCGGCCGATGCCCCGCCCGCCTCGCCCGACTACCATACCGCCGGCCGCTTCGAGTCCTACAAGTCGCCCTATCCCCTCAGCGAGGAGCTGTTCCTCGTCTCCGCCAGGAAGTCCAGCGAAGGCTTCTTCAGCCTCTACCTGATGGACGTTCACGGCAATCGCGAACTGGTCTACACGGGCTCGGCCAACGTCCTCTACGCCCAGCCTGTCCGGCCGCGCCCCCGGCCGCCCATTCTCTCCGAGGTGGGGGACTGGCCTGGCTCGGAGAGAGCCGCGCCGCCCATCCAGCCGGCGGTCTTCGCCTCGGCCGACGTCTTCGACGGCGCGCAGGAGGAGGCCGAACTCCGCAAGCGCTCCCGCTTCCTCCGCGTCATCGAGTCGCTCCCCAAAACCTACTCGGCCGGCATCGTGACCACCGGCGGCGGGCCGTTCGGCAGCGGCGACTGCTCGGCCTGGGGCAGGGACGTTCGGCCCGCCAACCCCGCCTGGGGCGACAGCGGCATCCTCTCCGGCCCAGCCACTGGTCTGGCCGGCCCGCTCGCCCTCAAGCGAGTCCTGGGCACCGTCCCCATCGCCGCGGACGGCTCGGTCTGCTTCGAGGTCCCGCCCGCACGCGCCGTCTACTTCCAACTGCTGGATGAGAACCACCGCGCGCTGCACGCCATGCGGTCCTGGACATCGGCGCGCCCCGGCGAGCGGCGCGCCTGCCTCGGCTGCCACGAGACCACGCACCGCGCCCCCTCCAAGCCGTTCCCAGCGAGAGCCGTGGACAAGCTCGCGCCGCCCCCGTGGGGCGTCAAGTCCCTCTCCTACCTGCACGACATTCAACCGCTCTTCGACCGCCACTGCGGCAAGTGCCACCAGGGCGACGGCAAGGCCGTCAAAACGCTCGACCTCACGCTCCGCCCGTCGAGCCGGCTGCACCACCGATGGGCAAGGGTCTTCCCCGAGCCCTACCTCTCCCTCCTGATCGGCCCTCGCACCAGGATCGCCGGCTGGGGGCCGGATGGCGGCGGCGGCGAGAGCATCAGCGGCGTGGTCATGAGCTTCGGCGTCCCCTACGACGTGCTGAAGCCCATGACCGCCCTCTCATATCGGAGCAAGCTCATCAGCATGCTGCTCGACGCGAACCACCCTGGCTCGAAGCTGCCCCCGGCGGACCTCCAGATGCTCATCGCCTGGGTGGACACGTGGGGGATGTACCGCAGCGAGGAGGACATCCGCGGCCTGCATGACCCCGACCCGAAGTTCTTCGCCGACTGGCCCTACCCGCCGCGGCTGAAGACCGCGCCCTCTGTGCGAACCGAATACTCCCAGGACGAGTACAACTCGCAAGAGGACCGCCTGCCGAAGGACGTGCGGGCGCAGGCCCGCTGAAAGGCGAGCGCGCGGGGCCATGAGGGGGTA
>VGYV01000205.1 GCA_016872855.1 Planctomycetota bacterium | reverse complement strand
CGACGACGAGGACGACGACGAGCACGATCGGACTCAGTTTGGTCAGGCGTGGCTCACGAATCCCATCCTGGCTGGGATTCTCATCTCGCTGGCGAACCCCTACTGGTCGCTCTGGTGGGCGACGATTGGGCTGAAGTACATTGCTCTTTCGCGCGAAAGAGCCAACGCCGGCGTCGCCGCCTTCTACTGCGGGCACCAGCTCTCGGACGTGGGCTGGTACTTCTTCGTCGCGGCAGCCGTGGCGCTGGGGCGCAAGGCGGTGCCCGACGCGGCCTATCGCTGGATCGTCGGCGTCTGCGGCGGCGTGCTCCTGGGCTTCGCGGCGTACTTCATCATCGGAGCCATCCGCGCCCTCGCCAGGGCGCGGGTTGCAGGAGCAGAATCCGTAATCCGTAATTCGTAATCCGTAACCAGATCAGACAAAGAGCCCCGTCACATAGGCCTTCTCTTCTCTTGTTACGGATTACGGATTACGAATTGCCTATCAACCCTTTCAAGGAGGATCAGAATGCGTCTCATCACATTCCGCAAGGGCAAGGCCAACCACATCGGGGCAATCGTGGGCGACAGCGTGGCCGACATCGTGGCGGCCAGCCGCGCCAGCGGCGGCCAGACCCTGCCGTCGGACATGATCGCGCTGCTCGAGATGGGCGCGAAGGGCCTGCGGGCCGCAAAGGCCGCCGCGCGCTTCGCCCAGAAGAACCCCAAGCGCGGCCTCCTGGTGCCCCTCTCGCTCGTGCGGCTCGAAGCCCCCGTCCCCTGCCCGCGAAAGCTGCTCCTCCTCGCCGGCAACTATACCTCGCACCTCGAGGAGGAAGGGCGCCGCGCAAGGGCCAAGCGCGAGCAGACGCCGCGCGTGTTCATGAAGCCGCCCTCAACCTGTGTCGGCCGCCCTGGCGCCCCCATCCCCATCACCCGCTATTCGCACTGGGTGGACTGGGAGGTTGAGCTCGGCATCGTCATCGGCCGCAAGGCGAAGGACATCACGCCCCACGACGCCCCCCGCTACATCGCCGGCTACACCATCGTCAACGACGTCTCCGAGCGCGACTTCTGCGTCCAGGAGCGCTCGAAGACCGAGGACTGGGACAAGTTCTTCGACTGGCTGAACGGCAAGTGGTGTGACGGCTTCGCCCCAATGGGGCCGTGCATCACCACCGCCGACGAGATCGGCGACCCGATGAACCTGGCCATTCGCCTCAGCGTGAACGGCGAGGTGATGCAGGACGCCAACACGAACGGGATGATCTACAACTGTGCCGAGGTCGTCGCCTTCATCTCGCGCTGGGTCACGCTGGAGCCGGGCGACGTGATTGCCACGGGCACGCCCGCTGGCATTGGCAAGGTCCGCGGCATCAAGCTCAAAGCCGGGGACGTGGTGAGGTGCGAGATTGAGAGGATCGGGGTGTTGGAGAACCCAGTGACGCGTGATGCGTGACGCGTGAGAAGAGAAGGGACAAAAGGGACCCAAGGGACCTAAGGGACGGTGGGCGAGCCGTCCCTTGTGTCCCTTTGGTCCCTTGCGTCCCTTCGGCCCCTCGCGGCCTCACAAGAGCTTGACATCCGGATGACAGTCTCCCGCTTCGCAACGCCGGCCCTCCAGCTCCCGTTGGCCCCTGGAAGCAGGAGCTTCCGGGACTCCGTTCCCAAGCAGGAGCTTGGGAAGAGAGGGAAGAGAGGGAAACCGCCAAACAGCGATTAGAAGTTCCGCAGGACAACACGAAGACCGTTGCTGGGCCAGCCGCCCGACGGGCGGAATCTGTTCCGGTGAGCAGAACGGCAGAACCTGGGGTGTTCGAGAAACGAGCCACCACGCACGATGCGATCCTCGCACATCTCGCTGACGTTCCCGAGAATGTCGAAGAGACCCCAGGCATTGGGCTTCTTCTCGCCCACAGGGTGCGTTTTCTCCCCGGAATTGCCCCCGTGCCAAGCATACTCCCCTATCTCCTTCCCCTCTTCGCCAAAGAAGTACTCGGTCTTGCTGCCGGCGCGGCAAGCGTACTCCCATTCGGCCTCCGTCGGCAGGGTGAACCGGCCCCGCTGCACCCGCTTGCTAAGCCTATCCAGGAATGCCGGGCAAGCGTCCCTCTCCACTGAGTCAACCGGATTCTTCGGCGCCTCGAAACGGCTTGGGTTCCCGCGCATGAGAGCCAACCACTGCTCCTGTGTAACCTCGTACTTGCCCATGTAGAACGCCTTTGGGATCTTCACCTCGTGGGGCGGCTTTTCATCCTCTTCGCCCTTTTCAGAGCCCATCTGGTACGAGCCGGCGGGGATGAGGACCAGTTCCAACTTCACCCCGCCGCCGAGGTCCACCGTGATCGCCTTCTGCGGGGTAGCCTCCTTCTCCGCGGCCCGGGCTCCAAGCGCGAGCGCGCAAGCCGCCGCCACCCACAAGCATCGAACCCGCCAAGTCTTGAACATGGGCGACACCTCCACAAATGCCCTTGCTTCGGACAACACCTGTGCAGGCATTCTACATCGCCAGAAATCCCGGCGCAAGACCTTGCTCTCGCTTCCATGCTCGTGATCGGCAACGAGACGGTGGCCCGTGAAGTGAGGGGCCGCGAGCGGCGAGCCACGAGCTTCGAGCCTGAAGACAGAAGCCCCGCTGCTCCCCTTCCAGGCTCGCGGCTCGTGGCTCGTAGCTCGCAGCTTTCCTGTCACGCGTCACGGGTCACGCGTCACGGGACTGGCGAGCTGCCCATCGCGCAGCACCAATCGACCGTTGACGAGGACGTGGCGGACGCCCTCGGCGAGGAGGCGGGGCTGGTCGTAGGTGGCGCGGTCGCGGATGGCGGCGGGGTCGAAGGCGACGATGTCGGCGGCCATGCCCTCGGCGATGAGGCCGCGGTCGGAGAGGCCGTAGCGGCGGGCGGGGACGGATGTGATGCAGCGGATGGCCTCCTCAAGCGGCAGGAGGCCCAGCTCGCGGACGTAGTGGCCGAGGTAGCGGGCGAAGCAGCCGGAAGCCCGCGGGTGGCGGGCGCCGCCCATCGGAATGCTGTCGCTGCCGATGAGGCAGAGGGGATGCCTCAGAACGGCCTGGTGGTCGGCGTCCTCGATGGGCCAGCCGACGACGCCGACGCGCAGCCGCTCCTCGATGAGGAGGTCAATGCAGGCGTCGAAGATGTCCTTGCCGACTGAGGCGGCGAAGGCGGGGAGGCGCATGCCCTCGAAGCGAGGACGCGGGGCAGAGACGCCCCGCCTACAAGCGCTGCCGACGCTGGCGATGTGGGCCTCGGCGAGTGGGGCAGGCATCTTGCCTGCCGAGGATGCAGGCGGGACGCCTGCACCACTATCGGCCCAGGCTTCGCGGAGGCGGAGGCGGCCGGCGGGGTCGCGCAGGAGCGCCACCGCGGCATCCACCCCGCCCGCATAGACGTCGGGCGGGAGGAAGAGGGCCGACATCAGGGTGTAGCCCTTGAGGTAGGTGTAGAGGTCGAAGGCCACGTCCACGCCCCTGTCGCGCCAGCGCTCGATGTGAGCGAGGACGTCGGCGGCGCGGAGGCGGAACTTGGCTTGGGGCCGCAGGTGGGAAATCTGCACGGGGAGGCCCGCGCGGCGGCCAATCTCGCACGCTTCGTCAATCGCCTCGAGCAGGCCGTCGGTGTAGTTGCGCAGGTGGCTCACGTAGACGCCGCCGTGGTCGGCGACGACGCGGCTGACGGCCACGAGCTCCTCAAGGTCGGCCTCGGAGCCGGGGAAGTAAGTGAGGCCGGTTGATATGCCGCGTGCGCCCTGCTGCATGCCTTCGGCGGCGAGGGCCTTCATCCTGTCGAGCTGTTCGGGCGTGAGCGGCCCGCGGCTCATGCCCGCCACCTCAGCACGCAGCAGGCCGTGAGGCAAGATGGGGACGACGTTGACCTTGCCGCCCTTGCACAGGGAGAGGTATTCAGCGACGGAGCCGAATGGCGGCAGGTCGGGCTCACCCATGATGGCCGCCAGGTAGTCGCGGAAGATGGCCTGCGTGGGCGGCGAGGCTGGGGCGAAGCCGAGGCCACACTGGCCGACGTGGTAGGTCGTGATCCCCTGGCGGAGGCCGTCCAGGTGGTTCGGCTCGGCCAGGAGCGAGAGGTCGAAATGCGTATGGATGTCGTGGAAGCCTGGGGCGAGCGTGAGACCGGCGACATCAAGCACCTCGTCGCCGGGCTCCGCCGCGACCTGGCCCACCGCTACGATGCGGCCGCTCACCACTGCAACATCGGCCCGCCGCGCCGCCGCGCCCGTGCCGTCAATCACCATGCCCCCCCGAAGAACGATTCGCCCCGATTTGCCCATCGCGCGACTTTCCCCTACAATCCTCAGGTTGCTGCTGCGGATTCCTGTAGCGACAAGCGTCCCGCTTGTCGAAGGCCACGGAAGACTCCTGTGGCGGGGAGGCAAGACTGCCTGAAGGCAGGACTCCAAACGGGCCGGCCTCCTGGTTCGGAGTCCTGCCTTCAGGCAGTCTTCCCCTTGCCGCAACAGGGATTCAGTGTAGCGCTGACGCTTGCGTATGACCAATCGAGCCCAAGGAAGAAGCTATGAGGCCCTCGACAATCCCGGACCTTGACACCCCCGCGCTGGTGATTGACCTCGACGCGATGGAGCGAAACCTTCGGCGGATGGCCGAGTGGTTCGCCGGCCGCGCGTGCAAGCTGCGCCCGCACGCGAAGACGCACAAGTGCGCCGAGGTGGCCCGCCGCCAGGTGAAGCTGGGGGCCATCGGCATCACGTGTGCGAAGCTTGGCGAGGCCGAGGCAATGGCCCACGGCGGCATCGAGGACATCCTGGTCGCCAACCAGATCGCGGGCGAGCTGAAGATGCGCCGCCTCGCCGCGCTGGCCCGCAGGGCGGACGTGACGCTGGCCGTCGATGACCTTGCGAACGCCGCCGAAATCGGCCAGGCGGTCCGCCACGTGGGGGCGACCGTGGGCGTGCTGGTCGAGGTGGACACTGGGATGGGCCGCTGCGGCGTGGCGCCCGACGCGGCGACGGTGGTGCGCTACGCGCAGGAGCTTTCGCGCATGCCCGGGCTCCGCTTCCGCGGGCTGATGGGCTACGAGGGCCACGCGGTGCTGGTGGACGACCCGGCCGAGCGGCGGGCGAAGGCCGAGGCCGCTGGCCGAACTCTCCTGGATTGCGTGGCCGCGGTGCGGAAGGCGGGCATCGCGGTCGAGGTCGTCTCTGGTGGCGGCACCGGCACCTACGATATTACGGGCGCGCTCGACGGCTTCACGGAGATTCAGGCGGGGTCCTATGTGTTCATGGACGCCCGCTACAGCCGCGTGCGGCCGGAGTTCGAGAACGCCCTCTTCGTCGCCACGACTGTCGTGAGCCGCCCGACGCCCGACCGCGTGATCCTGGACGCTGGTATGAAGTCGGTGAGCCAGGAGTTCGGCCTGCCCCTTGTCGTCGAGCCGCAGGGCCTCCAGGTCGTCGGCCTCTCCGAGGAGCACGTCAAGTGCGTCGCCACGGCCGGCACGTGCGGCCTCGCCGTGGGCGACCAGGTGTGGCTGCTGCCCACCCACTGCTGCACGACGATCAACCTGCACGATCGCTACTGGTGCGTGCGCGAGGGCAGGGTGGAGGCCACGTGGCCCATCGAGGCGAGGGGGAAGAGCGCGTGAGGCGAAAGACCGGCCCGATCCGACTGATCCGACCGATCCGACGGATCCTGCCGACCCAACCAATGGCCGGTTGACCGACACATGCCGCGGCAGTACAATCGCTGGCGAGGCAGAGAGCCTATGAGAATCGCCAGCATCGTCGGCGCAAGGCCGCAGTTTGTGAAGGCCGCCCCGGTCTCGCGGGCGCTCGCCGAGCGTGGGCTCGCCGAGGTGTTGGTCCACACGGGCCAGCACTACGATCCACAGCTCTCGGACGTGTTCTTCGAGCAGCTCAAGCTCCGGCCGCCCGACCACCACCTGGGCATCGGCTCGGCCTCCCACGGGGCGCAGACGGGCAGGATGCTCGAGGCCATTGAGGCCGTGCTCGCCACCGAGCGGCCCGATTGGACGCTGGTCTACGGCGACACGAACTCCACTCTCGCGGGGGCGCTGGCCGCGGCGAAGCTCGGCGTGCCCGTCGCACACGTGGAGGCGGGCCTCCGCAGCTTCAACCGCGCGATGCCCGAGGAGATCAACCGCGTGGTGGCCGACCACCTGTCGGCCCTCCTCCTCTGCCCCACCGAGGCCGCCGCGCGCAACCTCAAGGCCGAAGGCATCACCCGCGGGGTCCACCTCGTCGGTGACGTGATGTACGACTCGGCGCTCTACAACTTACGGCTCGCGGAGCAACGGCCTAGCCCCGTCGCCGCGCTCGGCCTGGCCGAGCGGGGCTACTACCTTGCCACCATTCACCGGCCAGCCAACACCGACGACCCCGAGCGGCTCGGCCGGCTCGTCGGCGAACTGGCCCAGCTCGACGCACCCGTAATCCTGCCGCTTCATCCCAGAACGGCCAAGGCCCTCGATGCGGGGGCACTCGGAGGCCCTCGCGGCTCTCTGCGGCCCATCGGGCCGGCGAGCTACCTGGACATGCTGCTCCTGGAACGCCACGCCCGAGCCATCCTCAGCGACTCCGGCGGCGTGCAGAAGGAGGCCTACTTCCTTGGCGTCCCCTGCATCACGCTCCGTGCCGAGACCGAGTGGGTGGAGACCGTGGAGGCCGGCTGGAATGCCCTCGTTGATGCCGACGCGGTCCGCCTCCGCGAGGCCATCGCCCGCGTGGCGGCGTGGGATAGGGCTCGTGCCCCATTCGGCGGAAGCGGCGCCCGCCGCAACCTCTACGGCGACGGCCACGCCGCCGAGGCCATCGCGGAGATCCTCACCCGGCCGCAGGAGAAGTAGCCTCCGTTGCGAGTTCATGTAGCGACAAGCGTCCCGCTTGTCGAAGCGCCGAGAAGGACCGCAAGCGGGACGCTTGCGGCTACAAAAACGAGGAAGGCTCAAAGAAATGGCTGTTGACCGCCGACAGGTTCTCGCGAACGCCCGCCGCCTGGTCGTCAAAGTCGGCTCGAACGTGCTGACCTCGCGGACCGGGGCACTCGACGTGCGCCGCGTGCATCATCTTGCCGAGCAGGTCTCGACGCTGTGCGACGGGGGCAAGGAGGTCATCGTCGTCAGCTCGGGCGCCATCGCGGCTGGCGTGGGCGAGCTGGGCCTGCCTGGCCGCCCGAAGGCGATGCCCGAACTCCAGGCCGCGGCCGCCGTGGGCCAGGGCCGCCTCATCCGCACCTACAACGAGTGCTTCCGCCGCCACGGCCGCTGTGTGGGCCAGGTGCTCCTGACCCGCGAGGACCTGGAGGACCGCGCCCGCTTCCTGAACACCCGCAACACCCTTCGCGCCCTCCTCGACCTCGGCTGCGTGCCCATTATCAACGAGAACGACTCAGTGTCGGTCGAGGAAATCCGCTACGGCGACAACGATTTCCTGGCGGCCCACCTGGCCACGCTCATCCTGGCTGACCTGGTGGTCATTCTGAGCGCTGTGGACGGCGTGCTGGAGGTGGACGCTACGGGGCGGCCGCGCGTGGTCAGCGTGGTCGAGCGCATCGCCGACGCCGTGCGGCTCGACACCGGCGAGAAGTCCGCCCGCGGCACGGGCGGGATGAGCAGCAAGCTGCGGGCGGCGGACATCGTGACGCGGGCCGGCGTGCCCGTGGTCATCGCGGGCGGCAAGCAACCAAACGTCCTCACGCGGGCGCTGGCGGGCGAGGCGGTGGGCACGCTGTTCCTGCCCGCCGAGCGGCGCATGACCAGCCGCAAGCGCTGGATCGGCTTCACCGCGCGCCCCGCCGGGCGCCTCATCGTGGACGACGGGGCGCGCCGCGCACTCGCCGAGAGGGGCAAGAGCCTTCTCGCCTCAGGCGTCCGAGCCGTCCACGGCACGTTCGCTAAGGGCGACGTTGTGGCCCTGGCCGTGGGCCAGGACGAGCCCTTCGCCCGCGGCCTCGCCAACTACTCCTCCGCCGAGCTGGCCCTCATCCAGGGCCACCACACCCGCGACATCCAGTCCCGCCTCGGCCGCAGTGCCTCCGCCGAGGTCGTCCACCGCGACAATCTAGTCATCCTCGGCTGAGGGGCAGTCTGGCCCCATTCCTGGGCGCATCATGAGTACGTTGCCGGGGTGGCACGGTTGGCTTGCCCAACCGTGTCTTGCTCTCTACCGGCGCGGAGACACGGCTGGTCAAGCCAGCCGTGCCACACCCGGGGATGGAGTCCTCTCGGCAGCGCGGCCCCAGGTCGTGCCCGTCAGGCCATGTAGAGGAGTCGGGCGCAACTGGGGCATTTGACGATCTGGCGGCCGCCGCGAACGGTGTGGCATATCTGGGGGGGGAGCTGCATGAAGCAGCCCTGGCACGAGCCGCCGACGACGGAGGCGAGGGCCGAGGCGCCCTTCTTGGCAGCGATTCGCTGGTACTCCTCGAGGAGGGGCGGTTCGACGGCGGCGGCAGCGGCCACCCGCTTCTTCGCCAACGCGGCAATCTCGCCCTCGACCTTCGCGACGTCCTTGTCCACGCCCTTGCCTTCTTCGGCCTGCTGCTTGTCGAGCTGGGCCAGGGCGCGCTCGAGCTCGCGGGCGTCCCCCTCCAGCTCTTCGGCGTCGCCCATCATCGTCAGGAGGTCGTCCTCGACGCGGGAGGCGTCGGCCTTCTTCGCCGCGATCTCGTGCTGGAAGGCGCTGTACTCCTTGTTGGTGCGGGCGGCGTTCATCTGGACGGTGAGCTTGTCGGCCTCGGCCTCGACGGCGCGGAGGTCGCTCTCGCGGGCGGCGATGCGGGCGCGGAGGTGCTTGATCTGGTCGCGCTTCTCGGTGAGGGCCTGGCGCTGCTGGTTGGCGAGGGTCTCGATGCGGCGCAGGGCGACGGGGAGGAGGTCGCGCTGGGCGGTGAGCTTCTGGATTTCGCTGTCTATGCCGTGAAGGGTGAGCAGGGCCTCGATCGCGGCGTCTCTGGGCATGCAGGGGTCTGCCTTACTTCAGGATGTCTTCCATGAACCCCTCGAGCTTTCGGCTGCGAATGGGGTGCTGAAGCTTGCGGATGGCCTTGGCCTCGATTTGGCGGACGCGTTCGCGTGTGACGCGGAAGCGGCGGCCGACCTCTTCCAGGGTGTACGTGTAGCCGTCGCCGATGCCGTAGCGGAGCTTGATGATCTCGCGCTCGCGGTAGGTCAGGGTGTCCAGGACCGAGTGTATCTTGTCACGCAGCATCTCGTGCGTCGCCGCGTGGACCGGGTTCTCGGCGTTCTCGTCCTCGATGAAGTCCCCGAAGTAGCTGTCCTCGCTCTCCCCGATGGGGCGGTCGAGCGAGATGGGGTGCTTGGAGATCTTCAGGACGCGGCGTGCCTCCTCGATCGAGATGTCGGCCTCGACCGCTATCTCGTCCACCGTCGGGTCGCGGCCAAGCTCCTGCACCAGGCGCTTGGAGACGTTTCGCAGCTTGCTCATCGTCTCCATCATGTGCACCGGGATGCGGATGGTGCGGGCCTGGTCGGCGATGGAGCGGGTGATGGCCTGGCGTATCCACCAGGTGGCGTAGGTGGAGAACTTGTAGCCGCGGCGGTACTCGTACTTCTCGACGGCCTTCATGAGGCCGGTGTTGCCTTCCTGGATGAGGTCGAGGAAGCTCAGGCCGCGGTTGCGGTACTTCTTGGCGATGGAGACGACGAGGCGGAGGTTGCCGCCGGAGAGCTTGCGCTTGGCCTGCTCGTACTCCATGAAGCGCTCGGTGACGGCGCCCACGCGGCGGCGGAGCTGCTCCGGGTCCTCCAGGCACTCGTCCTGGAGGAGCACGAGGTCGTCCTCGAGGGCGCGGATGCGCGCTCCGTCGCCTTCGTTGGCGTTCAGGCGCATCTGCTGGACCGTCGCGGTCGTGCGGTCCACGCGGTCCTGGACCTCGCGGAGGTGGTTCATCATCGGCTGAATCTTGTCTATGTTGATGTTCAGCTCTTCGAGGAGTGCCACGGCCTTGCGGCGGCGCGAGCGGAGGCGGCGCAGCCGCTCGGCCTTCTCCTCCGGGTCGCCGTCGGGCCGCGCGGCGGCGCGGAAGTCGGCCCGGTTCCGCTCGTGGAGCTTGCGCAGCGTGGCGAGATTCATCGGCAGCAGCCGCATGATCTCGTCGCGGCCCACCTCGATGGCGGTCGAGAGGCGCAGCGTGCGGTCGAACGGCAGCTTGCCGGTCTGGACCTCTTCGAGAATGCGGATGCCGGTGCGGAGCGAGAGGTCGGACTCCAGCACCTTGGTGCGGTAGCGCTTGCGGGTGACCTCGATCTTCTTGGCGAGGGCGATCTCCTCCTCGCGGCTCAGGAGCGGGATCTCGCCCATCTGCGTCAGGTACATCCGCACCGGGTCGTCTATCCGGTCGGTGACCTCCTCCTCCTCGACCTCTTCGAGGAGGTCGCCCTCTTCCTCCTTCGGCGCGCCGGGCTCCTCCGTCTCGTCGAGGATGTCTATCCCCATCTCGTCGAGGGTCATGAGGATCTTGTCAATCTTGTCCGGGGACACTGCGTCCTCGGGGAGGAGGTCGTTGAGCTCCTCATAGGTGACGAAGCCCTTCTCCTTGCCGCGCTCGATGAGGAGCTTGAGGCTGTCGTCGAGGGTGGTGCCAGGCGTCGGACTCTGCTCTCCCTTGGGCATAAGCTACTCCGTGGCGATGCCGGTGAGCCGGGCGGCCCGGCGGCGGTGAAGCTCGCGGTAGTGCTCCATGAGCGCTGCCTGCGCCTCGGGGTCCGCGCCCGCGGCACGCTCCTTCAGGCGCTGGTGCTCGCCCCTCTGCTTCCGGGCAGCGAGGCGGGTCAGGCAGTCCTGCAACTCCCGCTCCCACTTGCCCTCGCTGCCACTCGACAGCGCCAGGTCGGCCACGATGCCCGCAAGCTCACGGTCCTGGAGCGTCGCGCTCAGCAGCGCGGGGTCCACCTCACCCTCCCGGTCGTGGAGGGCGACGCACTGGTCGAGGATGCGGCGGATGCGGCTGTCCTGAAAATCGTCGAGCGAAGCGCGCGCGAGGACGCACGGCACCAGCTCGCCCGAGGCCAGGACACAGCGCAGGATGCCACGCTCCACGGGGTCCAGCTCGGGGCCGGCAGCGGGCGCCTCCTCGGCCGTCCGGCTGGCGCGCCGCGCGGGCTTGCGCAGGGCAGCCAAGCGCCGCCGCACCGCCTCGGGGTCGGCACCCACCCGCCGCGCGATGGCGTTCGTCAACAGGTCGGCCTTCGTCACGTTGCTCATCTGGGCCACCACGCCCAGCATCTCGTCCACCGCGCGGGCGCGGCCATCCGATGTGCCCATGTCGTGCCGCCGGCAGGCCATGTCCAGCTTCACATCGAACAGCCCGGCCGCCGCGTCGAGGCGCTCGACGAAGGCCGCTGCACCGTCCGAAAGCAGGAAATCGCACGGGTCCATCCCAGCCTTCAGCGCCGGCACCCGCACGTCCAGGTCAGCGTCAGCGAACACCTCGAGGCTCCGGTCCACCGCCGCCTCGCCCGCGGCGTCCGCGTCGAAGAGCAGGATGACCCGCTCGGCGTAGCGGCGGATGAGGGTGATGTGATCGCGCGTGAGTGCCGTGCCCAGCGTGGCCACGGCCCACGGCACGCCGCACTGGTGGCACATCAGGGTGTCCGTGTAGCCCTCAGTAATCATGATGCGGTGGCCGTCAATCGCCGCCTGCTTCGCCTTGTCCAGCCCGTAGAGGCAGCGGCTCTTCGAGAAAAGCGGCGTCTCGGGCGAGTTGATGTACTTCACCTCGCCCTCGGCCAGGGCGCGGGCGCCGAAGGCGATGACCCGCCCCTGCACGTCCGCGATGGGGAACATCACCCGGTTGCGGAAGCGGTCATAGTGCCCGTCCCCGCTCTCGCGTGGCACGACCAGGCCAGATGCCGCAAGCTCCTTGTCCGTGTAGCCTGCTGCCCGCGCCGCACGGCCCAACGCGTCCCACGACTCCGGGGCGTAGCCAATGCTCCAGCCCTCCAGCGTGTCCCGCGCGAAGCCACGCTTCGCCATGTACTCCCGCGCCCTCGCCCCCTCGGGCGCCTCGGCGAACTGCTTGGCGAAGAAGCGCGCCGCCCAGGCATGCAACTCGTAGAGCCGCCCCTTCACCTCCTGGCTCGCCCCGCTCCCGCCGCGGCGGCGGTCCCATCGCTCGGGCAGCGCCACGCCCACCGCCCCAGCCACGATGCGCACCGCCTCCAAGAAATCCACCCGCTCGTGCTCCCCCACGAAACTGAACACGTCCCCCGCCTTCCCACACCCGAAGCACTTGAACATCTGCCGCTCGGGGTTGACGATGAACGAGGGGGTTTTCTCGGCATGGAATGGGCAGCACGCCTTGAAGGTCTTCCCCGCCTTCTTCAGCGTGACGTAGCGGGACACAATATCCACAATATCCGCGGCCCGCTTGACCTCGGCTACGACGTCATCGGAGACACGTGCAGGCAACTGCTCTCGCCCCTTGCCACCCGTCGGCGCTGTGCGGGCGGTCGCACCGCCGTCTCGCCCGCCCCAGTCGGGCGCACTCCACACCTGGCGACGCAACCTAGCCGTGTAAGTTTACCACCAAAACCCAGTAAAGTCAAACGACGCGCCACGCCGGGCACACGTCATCTCCCATGGTCTGCGCGCCACAGGAACACCCGAGAGGCGCGAACGGGCGCACCCTATAAGTTGGGGCTGACTTCCGTGCGAGCCCCAACATGTTGCAACTCGTCCAACTCGTCCAAGTCGGCA